>DAYA01000062.1:0-7627 GCA_002506705.1 Euryarchaeota archaeon UBA550 | reverse complement strand
AATTTGTCCATTCTCCACGGAGCATTTTGTCCTGCTCCTTTGAGGAAATCCTCAGTTGTAGTAAGCCAGCCCTTGTGCTCTAGCACCCTTAATTGGCCAGATTCGACCAACGGTTGAATCGAGCGACGAAGGCTCAATTCTGCTGGCTTGGTCACAGTAATCTCACCTAGTTCTTCAGAAAGTTCTGCGAGGACTTCTCCGTATTCTTTCTCAGAAAATGTGTATCTAACTGAATAACCAGCATCTTGCATTTCAAGGGCGAAGTGCCTTTGATTTGAGAGCAATAATGCCAACTTTTGTTTATGGTATGGCAATTGGCTGGCCTTCCAAGATGTCTCGATAAAAATCAAGCCAACGTCCTTGTTTTCAGGAAGCAAATCATGGCTTAATTGGTCATATGAAACGAAGTGCCAAGTATCCACACCAGCACAGGTGCCCGATAGTGCTGATGTGAATACTGACACACAAACATGTTCTCTGGTTTATTTTTGAAGGCTTGTTGAAAATCACGAAGAATTCAACCAACGTTTTCCCAGAAGATGGAGAAGATTGCGAACAATGCTCCCATAATCAGTGCGAAGGTCAGTAACCCATTCGTGAACCATGCTGGTTCAACTTCTTCCCCTTGGAAAGTCATTCCATCTTCAACTCCTTCTGATCGTAGTCTGAAGTATGCAATCGCTACAAGAAGCATGACAAGAGGTCCTGCTAGAGCATCCATTTGGTTACCATCGCTTACTGTTCTTGCTGTACCAGCTAGCATACCCATGTAAGTACCAATAGTCACAGAAATGAAAGCAAACAGTGAAGGATGCATTACTGACCATTGTCCAGATGCTCCGTTGGTTAAAACTAGAGCGGACCATAGTGTGTATACCAAAATCAAGGACCCTGATACTGCAACTGTAACCTCGGATGGTATGCCCTGTCCGACCGCACGTGCTGCATCTCCACCAAGAGCAACTACCCATGCTTCATCGCTTGGGAAGCCTTCGCCAATTACTGAGTCTGGTGTGAAGATCATTCGTAGTGAGTAGAATAATCCCATCAAAACAAGCAACACTAGTGCAACCATTGCAAATTTATCTTGAACTTTGATACCTGGCTTGTAGTCCGACAATCCCTCGTTTACTCCTTCGTCCTTCATCAAGAAGTAGGAGACGGCATACAATGCCAATACAGCAGGCACAACGTACTTTGGTGTTGAATTGATGTTTAATGCACCAGTATCATCCAACCACATTGCTACTGTCATTGCAAATAGACCAATCATTACAGGAATCATTGTTGTCCACTTACCTTTTGGCCCTTCAATCAATATAATCATTGAAGATAGGAAAATTCCAAACATCAGAATTCCGTTGAAAGCGGTTTCAGGTCCACCGTTTCCATAAATGCTGTCTCCCACTTCAGACTTATTGTTCAACAATGTGAAACAACTATCTCCACCGATTGAATAGCAATCGGCAAAGAACATGAAATTCAACGAATAAACGAACATAACAAGAGCTGTTAGTCCGAGGCATATTTTTGCAGGCGTAGATTGTATTTTATCTAGCATTAACAAGGTAAGCGACTTTCTTCTCTTTTGTATTATCCCATGTATCTGCATGTTGGAATAGGGCTTGTTGTGTTTAAATTGTCAACCAGAAACTGATACTTGGTAACAATCAACATTCTAAAAGCGAAATCGAAATCTTACATACATGAGAAGAATACTTCTGCCCATTGCATTGGCGATATTCTTCTCCTTAACGGCGAGTGCAGAAACGTACATCATTACCGGTACTGCGACCTATTCTGACAACTCACAACTGGTCCTACAGGATATCACAATCGAATGTGAGCCAAGCGAAAGTCAGTGCAGACAATTCCAAGGAACAACGACCCAAACCGACCGCTATGGCAACTTTACTATGGCATTTAGCGTCGATGAAGACGATGATGGAACCCAAATTTTGCTATCGGTAAAAGGCGAAGAATTTCCACATACAATCAACTTAGACAGGCTGCGTGCTAACGGCGGCTCGGTCACACAAAACATCAGACTGAGTGGAGATTCAACTCCAATGGGTGCTGGATTTAGTTCAGCGTGTTGCCTATTCATGTTCGTCATAGTTGCACTCTACGTTGTTGGAAAGACCGCTAGAATGCTATCAACACCTGCTGGAAGGATGGAATTCAGGGGGTACAAGCCTGAACGATACGTGCAGTGCCCTGTCTGTGACATACCAGTGGTGCACCACCAGTTGACAAAACATCTGATTGTAGATCACGATATTGAGATGTTTGAGGCAGGAGAAATGGCTGGAAAGGCCCTGAGAAAGACTTGGTCGATAGAAGAAGAATGAAGAACACTTCTTTTTCAACCAAAGCCATTTAGCACATCCATGCGAATCAGCCACAGCACTCAATCAGGCGAAGAAAAGTTCGAACATGAAATCCCACAATTTGGCTTGGGAGTGTTCCTAATGTCACAAGAAGGTGAATGCAAGAGTTCAGTTTTGGCTGCATTAGAAGCAGGCTATACTCACATCGATACCGCGAGAGCGTACAATAACGAACACGAAGTTGGAGAAGCGATTAAGGAATCAGGAATGGATAGAGATTCACTATTCATCACCACAAAATTACGCAGAATGCATGCAACAGGATACGAGGAAGTTATCGAGCACTGTAAAAAATCTCTAGAGTTGCTAGACACCGATTACATCGACCTCTATCTCGTGCACGCACCACCAGAAGACCCAGAGCATAGAGCTCCAGTGTGGAAAGGAATGGAGTACTGCCTGGAGCAGGGCTGGGTCAAATCAATCGGAGTTTCAAATTACGGCCCTGCACATCTTGAGGCAATGCGTGATTATGCTTCATACATGCCTAGCGTCAACCAAGTGGAATTCAACCCGTGGCTACAAAGACCACATCTGTTCAAGGCTACCGAAGATGCTGGTGCTAAGGTAATGGCATATTCTCCACTTGCAAGGGGACATAAAGTCGACGACCCAGAACTCGTTGCTATCGCTGGAAAGTTGGGTTGTACGCCCGCACAGGTCGCCATCAAATTCTGCTATGATAGCGGATGTATCACAATTCCAAAGTCGAGCAGACCGGAGAGAATCGTAGAGAATCTAGCCTCGCTAGAAGTCGATATTTCATCAGAAATGGAAGCGATAAAAGCCCTAGAATGCGACTACATCTCCGGTTGGGACCCAACCACTGAGCCCTGATTACTCATATTTTGAGAGAATCAAATCCACGGTTGCCTTTGCTGAATTAAGCACACCAGGTAACCCTGCGCCCGGGTGTGTACCTGCGCCTACAAGGTAGAGCCCGGGTATTCCAGAGTCTTCATTGGATGGACGGAAGTATGCACTTTGAGTTAACTTAGGTGCAACTGAGAATGCTGAACCTTTGAATGCAGCAAGTTCTGACTCGAATGTCTTTGGAGTGATGTGTCGCCTTGTAACAATGTGATTTCTCAAATCAGGCATCTCAACCTCAAGGGCCTCGATGATCCTGTCTCCATACTCCTCTGCGATTTCATCCCAGTCGACATCGGCACGACCTAAGTGAGGTACAGGAGCAAGGACATACGCTGCACTGCATCCTTCAGGGGCGAGACTCTTGTCGGTCACAGTTGGAACGTGGAGGTACAAACTGAAGTCATCAGGTAGGCTCTTTCCTTTGAAAATTTCATCAAGCAGCCCCTTGTATCTAGGGCCAAACAAAATCGTGTGATGCGCTACATCATCGTAGGCGATGTCCGTTCCAAAGTATAGAACGAATAGAGACATTGACCAATCCATCTTTTCTAATTTCTTAGCTCGCTTTTGAGCAACCTTCGATGACGAGTATAATTTCTTGTAAGTGTGGTGTACATCGGCATTTGATACCACTAAATCGAATTCTTCAACACTGTCTTTACCATCAGTGATTCGATGCTTTTTCGAGGCTTCGTCTTGGACTAATTCGACAGATTTCACCGGCGTTGATAATCGCAGTTCTCCGCCCAACTCTTCGAATAATTTCACTAAAGTTCTCACAAGTGCGTGAGTACCACCTGCTGGGAAATAAACACCCCATTCTCTCTCCAGATAGTGGATTAGCGTGTAGATTGAAGAAGTCTGGAAAGGGTTTCCTCCAACCAACAGGGAATGGAAACTAAGCGCTTGTCTTAGATGGTCATCCTTCACGTATTTTGCAACCGTCTTGTATACCGAGCGGTCTGCTCGCAACTTAATCAGTGAAGGAGAGACTGCAACCATGTCAGAAAACCTTCCAAATGGTCGGTCAGCCAATTCTGTGTATCCCTTTGCGAATACCTTTTTTGCATACTCGAAAAATCTCTGGTACCCATCAGCATCTGACTGGCTGCGTTCTGCGATTTGCTTGACCATTGTCGCCTCATCTCTGACGTAGTCGAAACGGTCGCCGTCGCTCCAAATTAGTCTGTACATCGGCTGGACTTCCATTAGTTCGATGTAATCTTCCAACTTTTTCCCAGTGAGTTCGAAAAGGTCTGTTAGAGTATGAGGAGCAGTAATTACAGTCGGACCTGCATCGAAAGTATAGCCATCATCATGGTAAACATAGGCCCTTCCACCAGGCAAATCACGAGCCTCATACAGCACTGTTTGGATGCCTGCACTTTGGAGACGTATAGCGGCTCCAAGACCACCGAAACCGCTTCCGATGACTGCTGCTTTCTTTGGAAGCGATTTAGATTTGGGCATGTAGGGGGCTTTCCGTTATCACTTGATAATGTTCGCTTTTTCCTGTGATAAATAACGGCTCGGAAACAACGCCTTATAACCTCAGAATAATCACTCTGAGTTAGGTGACCCCCATGCCTAATTCGCTTGAAGTCAATGACCCGGAATTGGTTTTGGCTACAAGTGGTGAGAGTTTTCACTGGGCAAAAAGGTTCCTTGGAAAGAAGATGGGATACGACGCAGCTCGCTTGTATTCATTCTGCAGAGTTCTAGACGACATGGCTGATGGAGACATACCAAATGGCCATGAGCATCTCAAGGATATACAGGCTACACTCAACAATGGAGGATGGGAAGGACATCCATTCCTCAACCAATTTTCCAACATGGTAGATGAATACCAACTGCCTGTCGAAGTAATCGGTTCTCTTGTCGAGGGATTGATGGATGACCAAGCTGATGAAGTTCTAATCAAGGATGAAGAAGACCTGATTCAATATGCCTACAAGGTTGCTGGAACAGTAGGACTTCTGATGTGCTGTGTACTGAACACGAGCAACCCAAGAGCAAAACCACACGCTGTCGATCTTGGAATCGGAATGCAACTCACCAACATCGCAAGAGACGTTGTAGTCGATGCAAAGATGGGGCGTAGATATCTTCCTGGCAGTTGGGTCAACAACATGACACCAGAAGAAATTCTAGCAGCTGCTGAAAACCCAGAAGGTGAAGACGCCGCTCTGATCTCATCCGCCGTTAGGAGGCTGCTCAGCCTTGCTGAGGAATACTATGCAAGCGGCCGTGTAGGTCTATCTTACCTTCCAGCAAGAGCTCATTTCGCAATCGGAGTTGCTGCTAAGGTATACCGACAAATCGGAATTCAATTACTGCGCTCAAAGCACATGTGGTGGGGAGAGAAACAGGTCACATCAAAGGCTAGCAAGGCATTCTGTACATTGAGAGCATCCTTTGGAATGTTCAGAAGATTCCCGCATCCAAGAAGTAGTCACAATACAAATCTGCACACCTTCCTCAAACCTTACCAGAATCAAGGAGGAACGTGGGGATGACCATTGAAACCCATGTTATTGGGGATGGTTGTTCTGCAATGATGTTGGCAAGCAGAGCAGACGAATTAGAAGGTCACAACATCACTCTAATCAGGCCGAATGGTGCACCTCCTGCAAAAGACCACATGCTTGGATTTTGGAATACACCAGGACTAAAATTCGCATCAAAGGTAGCTAGAGCATCTTGGTCTAATTGGTCGATTATTACCGATTCTGGAGAATGCAAGATGTCCTCCAAGAGGTATGCCTACCACGTTATGCACAAGGAGAAATTTCTCGAATCATGTCATGTCAAAGCAGACATGAACGATGTCAAAATCATCAGTGAAGAGGAGGCTGCAGAGAAGCGCCGCCCTAAGTTGACGTTTGATTCTCGCCCACCAAAAGCAAGTAGGAATGCTATGCTGCAACATTTCCTCGGCCAAGAGGTCATAGTTGACAAACCAGTATTCGATGATTCCACTGCGATTTTGATGGACTTCAGAGTCGACCAATCTCACGGTATGCACTTCATCTACCTCCTTCCATTTTCACCAACCCAAGCGTTGGTTGAATCCACTCTCTTTAGTACCCAAGTTCTCGAGGAAGAATTTTATGTCGATTCTATAAACCAATACCTATCAAGCCATTATGGAGCAAGTGTGAAGGAAATTGCTCACCAAGAAAAGGGAGTAATTCCAATGGGTAAACTGACCCCACACGATCCAAAAATACCAGGTCTCGGGGCCAATGCAGGAGCGATCAGACCTGCGAGTGGATACGCGTTTGTATTCATGCATCAGCAAATCCACAGGGCTATTAAGAGAACAAAGAAAGGTAAGAGCCTGAGATTCAAGCGCCCTCACAAAGCGGTTGACGTTTGGATGGATGGTGTGCTTCTAACTGTCCTAAGACACTGGCCAAACCAAGGCCCAATCCTATTTGCACGCATGGCTGAGAGACTCACTGGAGACGAGTTCATTTCATTCATGAGCGGGAAAGCAAACTGGGGACTGAGGATGAAAGTGATCATGGCAATGCCAAAGTTGCCTTTCATTCGTGGGGCATCAAAGTTCATTTTCAGTAGACCTCAAAAGGTGATGTCATGAGCCTTGTGGATGCCTTAGCAGGCATCGATACTCTGAATCTAATTGCGCTAGGGGCTGTAGTTTTCATCGGGCTTCCACATGGAGCAATGGATGGTGCCCTAGCTGCACACTTCGGCTGGATGGAGAGTAAGAAGAAGGCTGCCTCGTTTCTCCTAGGATACGTTGCGATGGCTGCTCTAGTCGTCGGTTTCTGGTTCATAGCACCAGCAATTAGTTTCATCATATTTCTTGCAATTAGCATGTTTCATTTCGGTAAAGGTGACGTCAGCGGTACAGACAAACAATTCACATCGATTGAGAGTTTAGCTCGAGGTGGACTTGTAATCGCTGGAATAAGTCACTTCCATTCATCTGATGCGGATACGATTTTTCAGGCACTTGTTGGCTCTGATACCGAACTGGTTTGGCTATTCTTGGACGCAGCACTAGCGATTACGATCGCCTGCTGTGGAATGACACTGCTTACCAAAACAGGGCAAGAGCGAAGCAAGTTTTTCGGAGAAATCGCTGGACTAACCCTCATTTTTGGAATCCTACCACCACTTGTAGGATTCTCAATTTACTTCTGTCTGATTCACTCGATGAGGCACTTCGCATCCATGAGAGCAATGCTAGCAGACACTATTTCCAAGTTACAGATTACGAGAACTACGGTTCTGTTTTCCGCAATGTGTTGGGCTGTAGGACTGGTTGTACTCGCTCAGCAATCTAGCAATGTCGGAGTTGAGCCTGCACTATTGCAAGTGATTTTCATTGG
>DAYA01000086.1 GCA_002506705.1 Euryarchaeota archaeon UBA550 | reverse complement strand
AGGCATGTGTCCGTTTCCTACACGTGTGATGTACGCTTTGGTAATTCCAATCACGTTGTCTACGTGACCAGGGTGAATTCCGGCACCGTGAGTAGCGTTGCCTCTCGATGTTACAGATGACGTAACGAATGGGAACGTTCCTTGGTCGATATCGAGTAGGCAGCCCTGTGCACCTTCGAGTATGATTCTTTCACCCATCTTTAGCGCATTGTCCAGAAGTATCCCTGTATCTGTAATGGCATTACCAAATCTCTCCTTTATCCAAGTAATTTGTTCTTCTAATTCGCTAGCAGTAACTCTCTGTCGGCATCCAGCATTTTCAAGAGCCTTATTTTGACGTTCTGCCATCTCATTGAAATCACAATATGGAAGGTCAGCGAAACGCAGTCCAATACGGTTGATTTTGTCTGCGTAGGTAGGGCCGATACCTCGGCCAGTGGTTCCAATTTTCTTGTCGAGCCCGTCGATGTAAGTATGGTATGGAAGTATGATGTGAGCGCGATTTGAGATGAAGAGCCTCTTGCCAGACGGGTCTGTCCCCCCACCTTCAACCCAATCATTCAATTCCTTGTCTAGAACCCAAGGGTCGATTACCATTCCATCTCCAAGAATCAATCCGCATTCTTCACGTGTAATTCCGGATGGTAGTAAATGGAACTTTAACACTCGGTCGCCAAGAACTACAGTGTGTCCTGCGTTATTTCCTCCTTGAAATCTAGCTACCCAGGTGGCGCTTTCTGCTAATCTGTCGACTAGTTTTCCTTTACCTTCGTCTCCCCATTGGGCGCCGAGTACAACTGTGGCTGGCATGCTGCTCAATTTCCCGGCATGGCATATAGTGCATGAACTATGCGCCTGTAAAATCTGACGAAAAAATGAGAACTGAACTATTTGAATGTATGATTTGGGAGGTTTGAGGCACAAAAATTCGAACGGAGATTTGCACAAAATCCATGTGTTTATATAGGTCGGGTGCGCATAACTATTGTTGGCTTAGGAATATACAACGATATTGCGTAGTTGGTCGGATAATCAATGGGTTTCCCAACACTATCTTTATATCCTAGTGCCCTCACTAAACAACTCGGAGTTGAGAAGTATGGCGTATGACGACGAAGCATGGACAAAAGCACGAACTAAGAGCAATGCACAGAGAGACAATGTTGCCCGTAAGGGATTGGGCTCAATCAGACCACAGCGAAGAGTTGTTGACGGTCACACCAAGCCTTGCGTAGAATGTGGAGTTCTAGACTGGGTAGTAGACAACAACAGAGGCGAGGTTTCTTGCGGTGGTTGTGGATTGGTTGTAGAGGAAAATGTCATCGATCCAGGAATCGATTGGACCAACCATGACAACACCACCGACCGTTCTAGAATTGGTGCTCCAGCGACTCATACTCTTGCCGATAAAGGACTGAACACGAGTATCGCTAGTTCTGATTTGACTTCTGGAGCTGCAAGTCGTCACGGTATGTCTGCCAAAGCACGTCGTGATTGGAGACGCCGCAGAGTCATGGACGAGCGCTCTAAAACTCGCGCTAGCCGTGCTCGTAATCTAGTAAAAGCCAATCAAATGGTCAGAGACAAATCTGGTCTTCCCAAATCCATGCAGGAAGAAGTATGCCGATTGTACAAACTTCTATCCCATCAAGGGTTCGTTACTGGTCGCTCTATCGCTGGAGTTACCGCCGCTTGTACATACTTGGTAGCAAGGAAGGAAGGCGTTCCAAGACAAATCGCAGAGATTTGTGAAACATTCCAAGTCGATGAAAAAGAACTGTCTAGGATGATAAGACACATCTCGAGGAAGTTCAACATGCACAAGATTTCTTGCCCATCTGACTATTTTGGAAGATTCATCAGTGACCTCAAGCTTCCACCAAAGACCTCTTTGGAAGTAGACGCTTTGTGGGAGGCAATGAAGCCTCACGTCGATATTTGGCAGGGCAAGAAACCGATGGGTGTTGCTGCAGCAATTATCTACAAGGCGGCTACTAAAGCTGGACACAAGAGAACTCAAGCAGATATATGCAAAGTGGCCAACGTATCAGAGGTTACACTGCGTCAAATCAATCGTGCGATTGAGAAACTGTTCTCTATGCTGGATAGTAATCTCTGAAATGAAGATATATTCATTTGTTTGATGAATGCAGGGTGGAAACATGAGCCGTGACACAAACCGCGTACAGCGCAAGGTCCGAATTCCTTCCAGTAAGCGTAAGAAGTCTGGAGCAAAGAAAGAAAAGAAACCCGGAGAAATCCCTTGTGGTATTTCTAGTTGCAGTAACTTCGCTGACAAGCACCTAGGTGGGCGATCGCTAAGCCAAGAGAATGCGATTGACACCTGGGGAGAAGGTGCCTTCACGGTTAGGAAAAACCGAGTTCGAGTCTGCAAGTCCTGTTACAAGGTATGGAAGAAAGACAACAAAGATGAATCAAATTCACATTATTGATTCACTTTCACTTTCACCTCCGGTGTGTACAGAATGAATGTACACCCCCGGCTATCAATTCGGATGTCATGAGACAAATGAGAACCGTAATCCGCTCGATGCTTACCGCTGACGGTGTGGTTGTAGCAATGGATGATGCCGCAATAGTTTGGAAGCCCCGAGATGGTAAACAAAGACGAGTTAGATTGGATGCACGAGCAAGTGTCTTGTTAGGTTTGCTCGGTCCGCTCGGAGTTGTCGATAAAATCGTAGTTGGCGACGTTTATGGTGGGATAAATTTCATCTCACTATCCACAATGGAAGTCGTTGACAGGTACGTTGTTGGAACTTCTAAGGTGAGGTCTCTATGTGCTTCATCGATCAGCGGTGAAAGCATCTTAGTAGGATGTGAAAACGGTGGGGTTTTCATTGTTGGTAGTAACGTACCGAACAGAGTCTTGAATTTGTTTGACCTGGATGGTCCCGCATCAGCTTTGAAAATCATAGGCCAAGACCTTCACATACAGCAAGGATGGGAAAAGAAAGTTGTCGCTTGGGATGGGCAGAAATCACTTCTTATCGCCTGATTTTTCCTTCTCAAGTAATGGCCAAGGTGGCTCTGAAGTAAGGAAATATGCCGTTCTTGCTGGCCTGGGCCAACTTCTCGGTGCGTTCCCGTCATTATCCAAGCACTCTTCGTAGAATGTTAGGTGTTGATTTAGGACCTCCGATATTCTGTCATATCCCTTGATTGTCGGACCTCTCGCAGGGACTATACTTCTAGGAGATAAGTCGATTATTGTCTCCAGTGAGGATACTAAATCTGGTAAACTTCCACCCGGCATATCCCATCTTGAAGGGCTATCAGCACGGGGTAAAACCGGTCCAGAAACTAATACTCCACGTTCTTTCTCGAAGTAACCCATCCCATCACTACAATGGCCAGGTAATGAAATCGCTACAATCTCACCGTCTCCAAGATCAAATGAATCGCCTTGAGATATTGGTTCACATTCGGTACTCGGCATGTCTGAGTCGTACCTATTCGCCCATGTAGAATAAAAATCACCGGTTTCTAAAACCGAAATGGCATCTTGGTGAATATGTATTGGCACCTTTCCGTTTTCTTCAGAAATATGTTTGGCGCCTCCTGCAAATGGATATCTTCGGCAAGTGAGAAGGATTCTATCCAAGCTCTGATTGGTTTCCTCAGATTTATTCAGATGTCCAGAAATCCTCTCAACTTGCAACATCTGATACCACGTGGTACCTGCATCCACTAATATGTTGGAATCAGTACCGGAAAACACTACGCAATTTGCGTCGTGATGGATTCCTGGTAGTCTGATGATTCTCATCAGACAGGGCCAAGCGTCCTCAGTGCTTCAAACAGTGGGTAATTTTATCACGGTTTGGGTTAAATATAGGGAGTGGGTCGGCGGAATATGGCTCGATTCCCTGAAGCAGAAGCACGCTTGCTTCATGTCAAGATTTGCATGAAGTGCAATGCTCGTAATGCAATGCGTGCAACATCTTGCCGTAAGTGCGGATACAAGGGGCTACGTCCTAAGAATGTAGAGCGAAAGGGTGCATGATCATAATCCCAATAATGGCATGATGAATACCATCGGCCCGCCTACTAGAGTTAGTGGAATAATGGCTGGCCATAGGAAAACCAGTAATGGATACTTCTTAGTTATCCAGACTTGGCTAACGCCATTTTCCTTCAACAGGTCAATATCCGATTGAAGTTTTTCTTTAGTTGGAGTTTTTCTCGGTGCCCTCGTGCTGTGCACTATCTTTTTTTCACCACTAGGCATTTCTGCGATTGATGTCAATAGCCAAACGTG
Source organism: Euryarchaeota archaeon UBA550 (assembly GCA_002506705.1). GTDB lineage: Archaea > Thermoplasmatota > Poseidoniia > Poseidoniales > Poseidoniaceae > MGIIa-K1. The sequence continues at coordinate 8,858 of DAYA01000086.1, read as the reverse complement.
GTTATTCATCACTTCATCAACATCCATTCTTTGGGCATGCCATATCAATTTTAGATTCGTATTTCCTGCCTTCAGGTTCTTGAAAACCATAATTAGAGGTAGGAAAAGGAAAGACAAACCTCCCCATACTAGCAATGCGATTGCGGGTGGCATAGCGATTACAGAATTCTCCATGGCTTCTGGGAACTGTATAGGAATGCTAGTCCATGAGGGTACCAATATTGCTACCCACATTAGACCCTTGCAATCAGCACCACCGTGAATCAGTCGCGTTCTCCACGCCATATCTACAAGGAATATTGGAATGAAGACGGCGAAAGTTGACCACCACAGTATTGCTTCTTCACTTCCGTCTCCAGAAATAATTCCAAGAATTGATTCATCAGTATGCAACAACAATCCCTGAACAACACCTGAAATACCAATTACATACCAAAAGCTGACCAATATGTCCAATGAGTTCCCGGCCTTTATGTCCTTTAGCGAAGGTCTTCCAATAACAGCAATTGATGCATATGCCACCATCCCTGCAGCGGTTGCAAAGACATACCATTCTGCCTCTGAATTCAGTAAATCTAGGACCCATAGAAAAATTGCAGGTTTGGACCATGTTATCCAAAATTGGTTTGGGACTCTACGTTCTTTATGGTCCATCCAAGCAGCGATTCCTAGAGCCCAAAATAACACACCTAACCGGGTCCAAGATATCACCTCCGCCGAATCCATGTTTGACGGATGGCGGCAATCACCTTAAAGGAGACACTCATGACAGGGGCGTGCGCAGGTCTTTGTGCAGGTGTGAACTATGTCCGATATCGAAACTAAGTTGGGGCAAATTGCCACTGTGATTAACCAGATAGACGACCCTAAAGTTCCTAGAAATATTCGCAAAGGTGCAAAGGAAGCTTGTGAGCAATGGTTGCTCAATAAAGCGAAAGAAATGGATATCAGAATTGCGATTACTCAAGCGAAACTTGAGGAATTATACGAGGATCCAAACATCCCTCCAGAGTTTGGTACCCTTATTCTAATGATTAACACCGAACTTGAAAAGATACTCAGAGAAACTCTCTGATTATTCTTCTTCAGATTCTTCCTCCAAGATTTCAATTAAATCTTCGAGTCTAGATTTAGTTGTTTTTCCTACCTTTCCTTTAGATATCATTTCTCCAAGGTCATTGAAGTCTGGTCTTTCTGCAACAGCGCTGAGGATGAACTCAACTTCATCAGGCCTCGCTTTACCGCGTTTTAGGATTGTTTGTGCGGCAGATCTTGCGGAAATCCGCGAGACTTCTTCATCTGATACTCCAAGGGACTTTTGCAACTTGGAGAGTTTGTGATACTCTCCAGAAGACAGATTTCCATCTTTCAGCGCATCTTGCCACGCCTCTTCCAAGGTTGGAGCTCTTTCAGATAGCATGATTGCAATTGGTCGAGTTTCCTCAATATTCTCAAGAACGATTTTCACGATAGCAAACATAGGAATCGCTAGAATCATTCCTAGGATTCCCCAAAGCCAGAATGAGAAAGCAGTAATCAGCAATAAGACCACAGGGGAGAGGTCGAGTGCTCTACCTGCCCATTTTGTCTCGATGTAATTACCCCAAACTTGCTGATTAACCAACAATAGGATTGTCAGTGTCAATAAACCAGTTGGTGTTAGCAAAATTAGCCCCAATATTAGTGGGGGGATTGTAGCAATTAATGACCCAATATAAGGCACATAATTCAGAATGAATGTCATAACAGCCCATACAAACCACAAGTCTATTCCGTATATCGCCATTATTATTCCAGCAATTACGGCACTCCCTATTCCACACCCAGTTTTTACGATGAAGTATGTATTGATGCCCTCTTCAATTTGGGTTTGAATAATTGCAACCCGCTCGCTAGCACCATCCGGCCACGCTCTCTCTATCCTACCGGGAAGAAGATGTGCTTCGAATATGATGAAAATGAGGAAGAATAGAACCGTAATGCTGGTTGTGACAAATGTGCCTACCTCAGCAACTACGGCACTTATCAAGTCTGTAGCAGAACCTCCTGAGCCTATGCCGAGACTTTCCAAATCACCTCCTACGGTTCCAGTGTCTTCCTTTATGGATTCTTTAATTGCAGGTCCGACTAATGGAGCGTTTTTCAGAGCCTTCCATTTTTTGTTTAACTTTTCATTATACTCGTCTTGACGGTCCTCATCATCTATGAGATTCGATGCCTGAGTCCATGCAAAGAAAGCCGTTGAAATTAGAATTAGAATGAACAGTAGCAGTGTAGTTAGATATGATAGGAGAACTGGAAAATTATTCTTCGAAAGCCAATCTGCTCCAGGCTTCAGAACAAAGTAAATTCCCATTGCGATGAAGAAGGGTTTGAGAACTGTCTCAAGATATATCATTGATATAACAAATACCGTCATCAAGATTGCAGCGTGCGATGCTGTAGCAATTCTACGGTGAAATGAATGGCTATCAACAAGGCTGGCATTCTCTCCCATGTTGCGCCACAGAAATATCCAATACTTGAGTTATCACCCAAAAAACACATTTTGCGTGGGTTTAGATTTAGAGAACTTGTTGTTTCAAGAAATCTGTCCAGTAGGTGAAATTTCAGGAGTTAGTCTGTCAATGACTGCAGATAATCTCTCAACTAGGCTGGCCTTCATCTCGCCCACTAGAAGTGCATGCTCCATGACTTCATCGAGAGTGTCTACTGGAATAACCTCGATTTTCTCCCATTGTTGGTCCAAGAGTACGTCTTGAGCGTTGGCCCTTGGAATGATTACAGTCTTGATTCCAGATTTGGCTGCAGATTCGATCTTCGCAGTTACGCCACCGATTGGTAGTACTTCACCACGAACTGATAGGCTGCCAGTCATTGCTAAGTCTTGTCTAATAGGGATATTTTCCAGTGCTGAGATGATAGCGGTCGCAATCGTAATCGAAGCTGAGTCACCATCAACTCCGTGTGTATCTACGAACTGGATGTGTATGTCATAATCTGAGACATCTTTTCCTGTGAGTTTCTTGATTACCGCACTCACATTTGTGACGCTTTCTTTGGCTAGGTCAGACAAACCACCAGTTGCGAGGACCTTGCCGCCTCCACCAAGTGATGGGGTAACCAGTGCTTCAACAGGTAACATGATTCCACTGTAATCGGATAGTCCGGAGTCGGCGCCGAGTACAGCAAGCCCGTTGACTCTTCCAATGCGGTTTCCAGAGTTTACTACTAGTGAGTACTCTTGTCTGCGCTCAATCATTCTGTCAGCGACTTGCTGCTCTAATGGCTTAGCAATATTTCTAGCAGCGAGAACGTGTCTGGATGTTGTGTATTCTGAGCCTTCCTCTGTTGCTAGGTCACCAGCAATTCTGACCAAGCCTCCTAATTCACGAAGTCTCAAGGAAAGTTTACCGCGGCGTCCAGCCCTTCTCTGTGCTTCTCTAAGGATTACAGACACACCGGTCCTGTCGAAGTGTGGTATCTCTCTCGATGTACCTAGGTCTCTTCGTACTTCTTGGGCGATGAATCTGATCAGACGCCTTCTGTTTGCAGTTGTGTCCGGCATGTGAGAATTGACGTATACTTCGTAACCATATCCACGGATACGACTTCGCAAAGCAGGATGCATCCCTTGAATTGCATCGAGGTTACCAGCAGCGATTAGAACGAAGTCGCAAGGTACTGCTTCAGTCTTGGTCAGAGCACCGCTGGACCTTTCGGATCGCCCAGAGATTGGGAATGCTCTCTCTTGCATTGCAGTTAGGAGTGCTTGTTGCTCTTCTAGTCTCAGCAAGTTGATTTCATCGATGTAGAGGACTCCGCCGTGAGCTCTGTGTATTGCACCGGGCTCCACCCTCTCATGAGCAGGAGTTTCCATTCCACCACTTTGGAACGGGTCGTGTCTTACATCTCCGAGTAGGCTTCCTGATAACGTCCCAGTAGCGTCAACAAATGGTGGTGGGTCTTGTCCTTGGTGTTTTACGAGAACTTTGGGAATGCGTGCTTCGTCAGCACCTCCCATTCTAGATCTTAGGAACATGTATCCAAACATCAGCAGAAGCATACCGAATAGTAGCGTCAAGATATCTCCGCTTTGGATTGCGACGACTGCGAGGAGGAATGCGATTGCTACGAAACCAATCATCAGCATTTTCTGACTCTTTTCTCTTTGAATCCTAACTGCTTCTTTCTGGCTCTTGACAATCCTGTCTCCTCTGCCTGCGGGAACTGTTCGAACCCTTGGCTCATTCTCATCGTCATCATTTGGATAACAGAGGATGTCCTCGAGTTTATCCTGGGGTAGTAGTTCTGTCATAGACCTAGCAAGCATCGATTTACCTGTACCTGGGTCGCCAATCATCATCATGTGTCGGCGTTGTTCAGCAGCTTTACGAATAACTACTGAGCCTGCTTCTTGTCCTATTACTTGGTCGACCAGCCTTTCAGGGATTGGTACGTCCTCAGTGGTTTTGAAGTCGATACTTCTAACCCACTCATCTACCGGAGTGTCGTTTAATTCGATAGTCTCTGATGGTTCAGGGCTCCAAACTGTGACCATTACTTCCTCTTCTTCAGAGACTAAATCTGCCTCGTCTGAAGCGGTAGTTTCGGAAACTTCCTCTTCGGTCACAATATACCCTCACACACAGTCCATTTTAGGCGTTTGGCAAACACCGTAGGGGTTTGCTCGCTTAATTTTGCAGCATTCACTGCTGGTACTGGTGGCCGTAATACGCCCACTGCTCCATTGTCCAGCCTGCAGGAAGCCCGCCTTCTGGTAGTGGAGGTGCTCCTGGAGGCACTTGTTGTACCACAGCAGGCGCCGGAGCGGCAACCGGTTGCTGGAATATCTCTTGAGCTCCTCCATACATTGAGTTTGCAACTGCGTCATTTGCCGGGAGTTGGTTTGCCCAATCTACAACCTGTACTTCATTGCCGCCGTTTCCTCCACGCATGAACATCAGTCCTGCTAGAAGTGCTACGATTACGACACCGATTACGATTAGGACAACTGTCAGGTCGAGTCCCGATTCGCTTGAATCGTCGGTTGTCTGTCCAGACGCTTGTTCTTCACAGGTTGCGAATTCACATGCCTCAGCCTTGTCTGCCTCTAGGCTGTCTAGTTGAGAAACTGCAGATTCGTATTCGGTTGTTCCCTCTTCCATGGCATCAATCTGAGTCTTTAGGGCATCAATCTCTATTTCGAGATCCTTGATGAGTTGGATAACTTCTTCCTCTGTCATTGAGTCAGGTCCCGGTGCATAATCTGTAGCAGTCCACTTAGTTGGACCCTTGAACTCAAATTTCTCTCCGTTTGATGCTTGAGCAACCACGGTCTTTAGTGCTAAGTAGTGGAATTGGCCCATTCCTGTATCGTCGATTTGTCCGTTGACAGGGTCAAAGGTCCAACCAACACTCTTCATTGTGATGTCGTGTTCGAAAACCTCGTTATACATACAATAATCAGGGTTACACATTTGCCAAGTTGAAGAGAAGGACGTGATTGTTACATCGTCCTTATTCAAGAATAGTGTGACTTCTGGCACCTCTGCTACGTAGACATCTCTGACGCTTACGGTTACATCTGCATCAGGGCCTTCTCCAACCAGTAGAGGTAGACTGTCGTAAACGTCTACAACGAGAGTGTAGATGTTAGAGTCGTATCGGTCCTCTGTTTGGATTGTTACAGTTTGTAGGCCCGCAGTTTCCCACATTAGAGTCAATGTGTTGTCGAGGAAACTGACTCTCGCTGCACCTGGTACTGAGTTAGATGCGCTCACAGTTACTTCATTGACGTTGCCATCGACATCTGTCAAGATCTCATTCAGGAAGATGACCTTCTGTGTGTTGACCTTCAGTCTCATGTTCTCAAATTCTGAAAGGTCTAGTCTTGGAGCATCGTTGATAGGCGTGATTGCAATAGTTATGATTTGGTCAGAGTATTGCTCACCGTCACTCGCTCTAATGGTGATTGTTGTTTCACCATTGATGTCTTCATCGCTCGTTGCATAGTTCAAAGTGAATCCGTTAAGGGTGATGTCCAACAGGTCTGGATTGGTGTTGTCGACGATGGCAAGCATCAAGTCTTCTGCCGCTGCAACGTTTCCATTATCATCGGTATCCGACAAGTATGGGAGAAGATATGTGGAAGCAGAAGATGCTTCATCCACATATTGCTTCTCTACACCAGCCCATCGTGGCTGACCATTTTCGATAACGTTGAACAGAAGAGTTCCGAATGCGGTGTCTGTTCCGTCGTTGACTGCGATTTCGATGCCGGATGCTGTTGGCTGACCGGAAACAAATCTAATGCTCTCGAAGTAAACCTCAATCTCTTCAGTTGCAGGGTGCCATGCAACGAAGTTAGGGCTGTTACTTGTGATAACTAACTGGTCAAGGTCGGTTTCAGCATCGTTGATGTTGTCTATGACAGAAACCTTGGTCGAAGTCTGAACCTTGACTGTTGGTACTGGTTCTGCGGTGATAACTGGCATTGCGTTCTTGAGGGTAAATCCTCTTTCTGTGACCTGCCAGTCGCTTGTTTGCATTCTTGAATCGATTGCTCTGACACGGATGTCATAGTCTCCTGCACCCATGTTCATGCTTGGCTTTACCAGATACTGGCGGTGTTCGTTAGATGTTCCTTCTTGGAAGACTTGATCTCCACCGACAATCATGTCGTCGCCAATCCACTGGTCCATTCCAGTTGGTGATACTTCCACATCGAATGTAATGAATGAGGTGTTAACGTCGACACCGTCATTGAAAGTTGCTTTTGCTTCGATTAGGAAGTTATCCCCTCTTTCGATTTGGTTGTTTCCAATAACTTGTGCTTTGCGTGCTACAGGGACTAGGTCGTGAGGAACTACTTCGGTACCTTCGTTATTGGAACCAGACTTGTCAGCTACCAAATTGGAGAGTTCTACTCCGAAAGTTGTTTGGTATGCTGAGGATGGAAGGCTTGTAGTGTCAATCTGTCCATTGAAAGTCTGTGTCGCTCCAGCAGAAGCGAAGTTGCCTAGAGTTTGAGTTGAGCCTACATAGGTCTTGACGTTGTTTGCCTTGTAGAAGAATCTGACATCTCCCCCGTCGGTGTATGCATCTACTCCATTGTTTACGATGGTTGCTTCAACATTCAACACGTCTCCGTTAATGTAACCGCTGGGCGCACTAGGGTTAGTTGCAGTGAATGACTGAACTCCAACATCGATAGTTGGAGCCATGTTTGAATCCGCTGCGGATACAACGTTGCGGTGAGTTGTGTGGTCTCCGTCAAGCAAAGCTGCAACAGTCAAGAAGTTGTCAACAGCTGAATGTCCGCCACCAGCTCGTACAGTTGAGATTGGAACTGACCAAGACTTTGTTACTGAACTGCCAGATGTCAGTGTTACAGATTCAAATCCGTTGTTGTTACCGTTTAGCAACCACTTCTTCCACACGTGGTGTGGATTTGGTGACCCACCGCTGTAAGTTTCAGGAGAAGTCTCTTCAGTTACTGCTGCGTAAATGTAGACAGTCTTGGAACCAGATCCCATGTAAGATGCTGTGATGTCGATGTCCATGTTGTTTCCATTTTGTGATTGGATAACGCTAACTGAGTAATCGTTAGGGTTGTTCATATTGCCGCCGTTCTGGTAGAAACTGTCGTAAGATTGGCCACCGACAGTGTAGTACGTACCGCCAGAAGCATCTCCAAAGACTACAGTTGGGAAACCAGATGGATTGATGTGTTGTCTGCGGTTGATTGGTGAGTCAGAAGGCCAGCCTGTTGATGCAGACTCCCAGAAGGAAATGTAAGTGAAATCCTCAGACTGAGTTCCACCGCCTCCATTCGTACCGTATAGGTTGTCAAGGTTGGTCGAGGATGTCTTACAAGGGCCACACCAGTATGCACCGACGTATTCAGCAAAAACAGGGTGCCCTGGGCTGTTTGCCTGGAATTCTGTAGGTTCTTCCTTCAATTCAGGAGTTGCGTTTTGGTTTTCTGCAATGAGTCCTCCGAATGATGCAAGGATGCTAATTAACATCAATCCAACAATGGAATAGGCAGTCTTACGTGTGGCCGACATAAGAGTCCTTCGAAAAACATGGTATTTGAACATGTGCTCTAAATGTCAACACCCCCTACGGGGGTACGGCTATTTTTTTATGCGAATCTTTCTTCAAACATTCCCCCTCGCACAAGCATGGCAGACTATTCGGTCCTGATGGAAAATGAAGGTCGAATCCACGTGGTTGAAGTTCTAGACGAGATGGTCAAGCACAAGGGCTTGGGTGTGATCAATACCGCAACACTGCTTGAAGGAACCAAGGTAGGGGATGAGGTTTTAGTAGGTCAAAAATATCTTACAATAATGCCGCCAAGATTGCAAGAGTTAATTTCTGGAATGGCAAGAAGAGCGCAAACAATTTCTTCGAAAGACGCGGGGTTCATAATAACAAAATTGGGTGTTGGTCCCGGTGATACAGTACTTGAGGCAGGTTTGGGCTCCGGAGGCTTATCTCTTCACTTAGCCAAGGTCATGGGCAATTCCGGTCATTTGGTTACGGCCGAACCGAGAGAAGAGCATGCTAGTGTTGGATTAGTAAATCTTGGTAGAGCCAGCAAATGCTTTGAGGAATTCCCAAGCCATACTCACTTGGAAGGATTGGTTGAAGATGTCGTACCGGATATGGAATTTGACTGTGTAATCCTTGACATGCCTTCACACAAAGCCGCAATCGAAGCGTGCACACCCAAAATGAAATTCGGGGCAAGGCTAGCATGTTATGCTCCCACTACCTCGCAGCTGGAGTTGTGCTGGAAAACATGCGAAGATGCTGGTCTAACAGTTGAATGGGCTGGAGAGTTGATG
>DAYA01000054.1 GCA_002506705.1 Euryarchaeota archaeon UBA550 | reverse complement strand
TTTGATTACGTCGCTATCACTACATTCGTGATCTGCACCTACTACTCTGCGGCTACGTCCGTCGACCGCTTTGATGAAGCCATCACCAAGATCTGAATGAACCTTGTAAGCGAGTTGCTTCGCTTCGATATTATTTGGAACTACAAATGCATCAGGAAGAACTCTTCCTTCTCCATCCTTCCAACCGTTTTCATCTGCTACAGGATAGACTACAACGTGGTCGAGTGCCTCGAACAAGACCTTGCTCAATAACTGGGCAACACCCGTTCCACCTGCCTCAGACAATTTGTCTTTCATTCCTGCTAGTGCATTCAATTGTGCAGAATTCAACTTTGATTCGTCCTGTATTTCGAACGTGTTTTCACCTGAGTTATAGGAAATCATGCCACCAGAATCAGCTCTTCGCAAGGCCAGTTCCATATCTGCCATCGTTGGTTGGATAATACCATTTGAATCGATTGCATCCCAAGGTGTTCCTTTGGCTGAATCGGCCTTATTTGCTGAAATATGGATTGGGAATAACTGGCGGCGTATGTGGTAAGATAGAGACCTCATCTTTTCCTCTGGCCACATCCAAGGAGTGTCCAAATCACCCCACTGATTCCTAAATTCATCAAGTGCTTGAAGCACCAAAGGTAATGATGCTCCTAAGCCAGTGAATCTCTCATGCAGGAATGTGCTGAGCCCTTTCTCGCCCTCTGCTTGTACTCTGCGCGAACCACGTGACCAACCATCGTCAAGAATTCCGTAAATCCATGAGTCTAATTCTTCGGTTAGAAATGAAGTCTCTTCTTTCAATGCTGATTCAACATCGCTAACTGCAGCGATTGGATTACCTTCAATGTCGGTTAGTCCAGCTGCATCTACAACCTGAATTAAGGCATCACAATTAGCCAAATCAGAAAGGAAGGTGTTTCCTCTTCCCCTTCCTTCAGCAGCACCTGGAACTAGTCCCGCTACGTCGACTAAGAATGTAGGAACAAGGCGCACATGGCCAATGCAAGAACCTGTTCTTGGCTCACAAATACTTCCCTGCCTATCATCATCCTCAGCGGCTGGCTCAAGGCGACCATCTGCCTCTAACTTTGCTCGTAATTCCTTACATGGGCAAGGCAGAGGTGCGGCGATAAATGCGACACCTACGTTTGCTTCTATGGTACAGAACGGATAATTTGCGATGTCAACCTTTGCCAATGTAGCTGCGCTGAAAAAGGTCGATTTGCCTACGTTTGGCTTACCTACCAAGCCAATTCGCATTGCATCACGCCTTGGTTATTCTCTCAATCAAGTCAGCCTTGGTTCCCGATGTGTCTAGACCCATTGAATCCGCCATATCTACCAATTCTGCCTTCTTCATCCCCTTCAGGTTTGGCTTGTTTGAACCTTCATCGACCCATACGCCACCTTCTAGTAATGTCCTAGATTGTGCAGCCCACTGGTCACGCTTAACACGTCCAGGGAAGAACTCGATTGCCTCGTTAACTGTATCCTCAAGTTCGCTAGTCATCTTTGAAATCTGCTCATAGGTGTAAATTCCTAATGCATTCAACTTCTCTTCAATAAACGGACCTACTCCCTTGATTGCTTGAAGGTCATCCTTATCAGAAGCCGCTGCAGTACCTAGAACATCAAAGTCAATCTTTGAAGCATTTGCTCTGACTCTCTCTAATTCCTCTTTCTTCTTGATTTCTGCTTTAGAAGGAGCTTCTGTTGCCTCTTCTTCCGCTTCTTCAGTCGCTTCTTCTTCGACTTCCTCGGCAGCTTCTTCTTCAACTGCTTCCTCTTCAACAGGTTCTTCCTCAGTAGTTTCTTCTTCGTATGGTACGAATTCGATGCCTAGAGTGTTACGAATGTTTAGTAGAGCGATGTCTAACTCTGGTAGGTTAATTCTGCCATCAGAGTTGATGTCCATAACCTTGACCAATTCCTCGATGTCCCATGGTGGCAAGTCTGCGATGTCTGCTACACGTAGTGCATTAGCGAACTCGAACATGTCAATTTCACCGGAGTTGTCAACATCTGCCCACGAGAAGAACTGTGCAGTTGTTGTGCCTCTTCCGCACAACCACTCTGTTAATCTGACTAGGTCTTCGTCGAAAGAAACTGGGAATTCCTCGACTTCGTCGTTGTGAAGATCTGCGGACACTTCGATAACTGTGGAACCGCTTGAGCCCTCTTCCTCGGATTCACCGATAATCAGTGCCGTGTCGATTCCAACTCCGCGACCGAACAATGCTCTGATTGTTGTTGTACCCTCAACCAAGTTGTATGCAGAAATGTCGCTTGTGTTTGATGCTCCAGAAGCCTGTACGTTTCCAAACAGTAGTGTCTTTACAACGCTGTTTCCTGCTAGAATGAAACCAATGACTACGCCGTAGAATGCAAATGCTCCAGTTAGAGCGAACCCGGAAAGGGTGGACAAGTCCTCTACCTCAGCATCGATGAGTGACTTCTCAGTCCAATCGCTCATCAAGAATAGAATTGTAGAAAGTAATCCTCCAGCGATTACCATCCAAGTTGCTGCACCAGCTGAACCTGTCAGTGATTTTCCGGAAGCCAGTGGGTATGAGTGGAACAGTGCTGATAGTGCAAATAGTCCTCCAATCACGTATAGGAAGGAGGAGTTGACTGTGTCTGCAACACCTGCAAGGCTACCGTCTCCGACCATGACATTCAATCCGGTGAAGTAACCTAAGAGTGCATATATTGGAAGCAAAATTGCTGCTCCTGCTGCTGCAGTTGCACCTGGGCTGTCAACTACTGCGCTTGCATTACCTCTAATGGTTGCAAGCATGTTTGCGGATGCTGCCATAATTGGCATCAATCCAACAGTCACTAGAATCGCACCTATCGACTGTGTGAAGTTGTCTGCGTGTGTGGATTCTGCGAGGAAGAAAGGCGGGATTGTTACGAATAGAAGAAGCATGGAAGCCTTTGTCATGCTTCCTGACCAAATCGGTTGTCCGGTAACATGGGATAGAACGTGGTACCCTACACCGAACATCAGTGCCAATGGCACCCATCCGGAAGCCATTACACCTGCAACCCAAACCGTTCCTGTCCAGTCGAGTGACTCGCCAAGTGCATTTGCAAATCTGCTGAAAATTAGAACAAATAGTGCTAGAACCAAGAACCAAGATGGTACAGAAATTGGGGAATTACCTCTGCTTCCAAGGGTAATCAGTGAGTTGACTAGAAGGCTTAGAACAAGAAGTCCTGAAACCAATCCGTACAGTGCTGCTTCACTTGTTCCGTAAACAATCCAATCCCAGTGGTTTAGAACGGATAAAACAAGTCCAACTAGAACTTGAGCTGTCCATGCCATTGCGATCATCGAAGCATTTGCCTCACTCGCTAACTTTGCACCTGTTGTGCGAGTGTGTGCTACTAGTGCGCCTCCGACTAGAATAGCAAATATGGCAGTAGACATTGCTACTTCATTGAAGTAAGCGAGCGCACTTCCATCATCATATCCCCATCCGACGTTGGATAGTGAATCAAGTGCGGTTGGATCGTAGTTGTGCCATGCAGCTAAGAAACCGCCTACACCAGCTAGGATTAACCAGAATACACCGGTTTGCATCCAAGTCTTAGCACCGCTACCTTCCCTTTCCTGGAATAAGTCGGCTGCGGGACCTGCTGCTTTGGTCAACAAAAACATACCAAATTGGCGCAATGGTACACTCATTCCGCCGAATCCCTTCTGAATGTAATAAGTGAACAGAAGGATTGTTGTTAGTAAGATTGCAGATGTTGTGAATGCTTCTGACATTTGTATCCCACCTTCAGTCCGAAAGGACGCCTCCAACTAGATTCGCGATAATCATTCCACAACCGACGAGAATTCCGATGAGGTAGTACCAGATTCCTGAGCCACCTAGGTTGTCCATGAATGGAATTATGTCGCCAATTACTGGAACTGTATCCCAACCGAAAATGTTGCTGAATAAGGCGATAAGGCCGACAAGACCAACGCTCATCAAGACAAGAATTACACGAGATGCAGAGGGTTCTGCGACTCCTTCAGATACATCGGGCAGTATGGTGTTATTGGTCATCTCATCACCTTGACCCCGTAGGGGTCATTTACGCCACCTATGATACGGTCATAAACATTCAGTAACAAATGTCATGGTGAGCGGAGATGCAATAGCGCATCGCCTCTGCGATTTTTACCCGAACCAAGTGGAATCGGCATCTTCTGGTCCAATTCCACCTCAGTCTTCCATACATCTTGGCAATCACATGACAGGCCATCCAAATCGTGAATATCCCCGCTAACAGAGTATCTCTCAATCGCTGCTACAACCTCATCATCGCATGAACCACAGTTGTGAGCGCCACGGACTTTCCCTCCAGCGGTTGGATGGATGATTAATCGACTGACTTGGTCTTCTGAACCGTTTCCTGAATTGGTC
>DAYA01000071.1:762-15044 GCA_002506705.1 Euryarchaeota archaeon UBA550 | reverse complement strand
TGCTACAACCTCATCATCGCATGACCCACAGTTGTGAGCGCCACGGACTTTCCCTCCAGCGGTTGGATGGATGATTAATCGACTGACTTGGTCATCTGAACCGTTTCCTGAATTGGTCGGATGAATGTCGTAATGAACGTCTTTGATCAGTTGAATAAGTGACCACAACCAGGGCGGACGGTATTCATTAGCACGGAACAGTCTGTCGATTACTGTACCCTTTTGGATGTTCATTGGATTTACGCTTATTTCATCACTTTTTTCAGCGACGTCTCTAATCCATTTTGCACCATGAGCCAAAGCATCTCCTTCACTCATGAATGGAGGTTTAAACATCAGATAGGTCTTGATTCTAAGTCCGAATTTCTCTAAGTTTTCAACAGCTCTATCCCAACTTTTTGTGCTGAATCCTTTATTGACGTGAAATCTCAAAACTTCGTCATCGTAGGCTTCGAGGCCGATTGCTACTGAGAATTTTGGATTGATCTTTGTAGCCCAAGCCAATTTTTCCTCACTGAGTTGTTCTGTTCTACTTTCGACCACCAATTCTTTGCCCATCTCATGACAGTCTCTCAGAACTCTCTCTTGGAAATCTAACGGAATTTCCCGATCCTCGAGAAGACTTCCCGAAGTGTAGACTTTCACCATGCCCATCGTTTCGAAATCATCGAACTTTGCCAACGATTTCTCCCACTGAGAATGTAGGTCTTCGCTTGTTACATCATCGCGGGTGTCATTGAAGTAACCACAGAATGTACAACCACTCGACCACCACCAATGGCAACCTTTGGTTCTCAAAATGACTGTTAGAGCAGTGGTGGGCGTGCCGTCTGCAAGCGTTTCAGGAGTATAGTAAACCGTAGCAGGGTCTCTTGCATCCCAAGAGTGCTTTCTTTCCTGAGCCCATGGTGTATTTGCTGGTGCTTTGACTAAATCGTGGATTCTAGCTGGCTTCTTATCAGCATCTCCTACCATAGTCAACTTGCCATTTCCCAATCTCTCACCTCCAGTTTACTGAAATCACTCAAAGGAATTTGAGAAGAATTCAATCAGTTTTTCTTCGTATTCAGTTGTGTCTGTGAGCATAAGAGAAACGTGTTCATCAGACTTTAGTTCATCACCGAAATCATAGCGAATTCTAGAATCTTCAATCCAGCAACCAACGTTTTCTCCAGAGTTTGCACCCTCTGCCTTTGCCAAGTCACACATAGCTTGACCGTGATGAGTGCGTACTCTGATGTCGCTTTCTCCATGAACGACGTACATGTGCCTATCACCGATTGTTTCAGCAGCCTCAAGCGGTGAGAATCTAGTCAAGTCCTCTCCCGTGACAATCTTTCCAGCGAAGACACCAGCTCCACCCAAGAATGTAGGAAGCCCCTGGAATTCTAATTCCTCTTCTATGATTTTGCCCATGTCTGAAAATCCTGAATCAAGCCAAACCGCCTCGATTCTATCGTCCTGTGCGAAAGTAATCGCTGCTGTACCTGCACCCATAGAATTGCCAAATAATCCAATTCTACCTTCAGTTGCATTTTGTTCATCGATTAACCAATCGTGGATTGCAACCACGTCTCGCCACTCCTTCTGGCCAGCGGAAACTCTGTCGTCTTCAATTGAAGACTCGCCGTGGTCTCTCAAGTCAAAGACGACCACGTTGAATCCGGAATTAGCAAGCATGCCTGCTGGCATCAAAATATTTCCACCAGATTTACAACCTCTAATTCCATGAACGAAAATAACCCATGGCATAGATTCGTTTTGATTATAGTACCACGCGGATAGCCAAAGATCTTCATCTGGGACTTCAACCGTTGCCGATGAGTATGAGGGCCAGAAATACTCGTCCATACCGTCCATTATTTCTGCACTGATATTTTCTTGATACACCGATTCGTTTAGTGGTGTTTCATCACGGAGGTGTGAAAACGAATCTGGAGTATTGTGGTCAAAATTGCCCCAGCAGTCTGTGTTTGTTTTTGCTACGATATCGTAGACGGCTTCACCTGCTTTGAAATATCCAAACGGAAGGATCAAAATTACGACTAAAAAAAGTGGCATTATCTCCCTACGCATTCACTCCAACCCCTTGTACAAAATTGTTGAACCTGCTTTTACAAACTCGCCTTTAGGATGATCCTTGTGGCCATCTTCAGCGCTGATTACGTTAGGTGTGAACTTCGATGCAGGTACCCGAACATCGACTCTACTTCCTAGTCTAATCATTCCAAATCTTTCTCCACGTCTGAGTTCATCTCCTTCTCCTGTCCATGGAATAATTGTGCGAGCAAGTGCACCTGAAATTTGCATGACTTCAACAATCAAGCCATCTTCTCTCTCAAACAGAGTTCTGACCCTCTCATTGTATTCGCTTTCCTTGCGAAATGCTGGCAGGAAAGGACCTCGTTTGCGGCCTTTTCCAGTTCTGTGTTCCATTCTAGTAATCTTTCCAGCGATTGGTGAACGGTTTACGTGGACATCAAGAGGAGACATGAAGACCGCAATTCTCCAAACATCGGTATCTGATTCTTCACCTTCGGGAACTGCCTCAAATCTTTGTTCAGTAGAGAAGGAGAGTGGATTCTCACATGGCTCTGGGTGCCAAGTCCCTGTGTGCTCATCTTCCTCGGCGTTCGACATTTCTTCTTTGGACGGTCTTCTTCCAGTCGCCCTCTCTCTCTTTGCAAACATTACGTGCCCATCTGCAGGAGATACAATGACGCCCTCGTCTCTAGGAATTGGACGATCGGGATCTCTCCAGAAATTAGCAAAGAATGCTGCAAGCATTAACATCAGCACTCCAAAACCTGGTGCTAATCCATAAAGTGGGTCAACAAACCAACCAACCAGAATAAATCCAGTTCCCATAAGGGTGGGAGTGATTACTGGCAGAAAGCCGCCTCTGGCTAGGAAAGCCAACTAACTCACCTACTGAGAATCTTCTGAGTCGCCGGAATTTCTCCAAACGACTCCAGGCTCTTTGTCTTCGCTTTCTGTGGATTCTTCCGCAGGTGTCTCTTCGGCTGCTGCTTCCTCAGCAGGCGCTTCTTCTGCAGGTGCGTCCTTTGCAACAAAGTCTGCAGCTGCAGCACCTAACTCTGAACCCTTGAGATACTTGTTTCCATCCATGTCGTACGACTTAGCAAACTCGATGAATGCGTCTCTGTCGGTAATTCCGTTCTTCTGCATGACGCCAAGAAGGACTTGTTCTGACCAATTCCATTCCTCTTCTCCGGTTTCCTCTGTCGCTACCTCTTCAGATGCTTCGGCAGTAGATCCAGATTCTGTAGATTCGATTTCTGATGCTTCTTCCATGGTCATTTCAGCAGCACGTGCTTCGACCATTTCCTCCATCCTTTCTGTGATTGCTCTACCCATGTGCTGAGATTGTCTCTCTGCTTCAGCAGCCGCTTCAATCATCTCATAGCGGCGCTTGATAGCCTTGTTGAGGTCCTCGAATAATGACATGTGAGCCATGTACCATTCGTCTCTGGTGTTTAGTTCAACAACCGCTAGACGCAGATCATTATCCAATTCTTCAGCGATGGAGAATACCTTTCCAAGACGGTCCTTTTCACGAGTGAATTTCTCTTCCATCTTCTGCAGTTCTGGCTCCAAGTGTTCAACTTGCTTGCTGGACTTGCTTGCCTTCATTTCTAGGTCTCTGATTCTAGCGTCTTTTTCGGTCAATAGAGCTTCTAGGCTCTCTTTTTCGATTTCACGCTCTACGATTTCTTTCTCAAGAACTTCGACTTCAGCCTTGGTATCTCTCAACTCGGCTTCTTGCTGTTCGTATGCAGCATACAACTTGAGTAAACGGTCTGTTTCTTCCTCAAGTTTCTCTGTGAGTTCTTTGATTTGAGTTTCTGGAGTGATGGTTCCTGCATCGGACATTTCTCTCACCTAAGGCTACGCCTTATTCTATACCCACATTGGTCCTACATATCAAGCCGACGCTTGATAGTGGCCCCATCTCACGTTCTATCTATCATTGAATTGCATCGGTAGCCGCGACTAATTCCCTTGCAATGCTAACCTCTCCCATAGAGTGGCCTGCGTCCCCAACCATTACCAGATTGCTATCGGGAATGGCCTTGTGCAATTCCCACGCACTTCGAGGAGGACAAACCATGTCATAGCGCCCCTGTACAATCGTTGTTGGAATGTGCTGAATCTTTGCTGCATGATTGAGAATATATGCTTCTTCAACAAATATCGCGTTGATGAAATAATGACATTCGATTCTCGCAAATGCTACTGCGAAGTCCAAATCTTCCGCTTTGTCTAGATACTCAGGGTCAGGGAACAACCTGCTTGTAGCCATTTCCCAACGGGTCCATTCCCTTGCAGCACCTCTTCTAACCTCGGCATCATCGCTGGTTAGCCTCGCATAATACGCTTTGATTAAATCGCCTTGTTCTTCGTGCGGAATGTGGTCGCGATATGGTTCAAAAGCATCTGGAAATACATGACTTGCTCCATCTTGGTAAAACCAGTGCAACTCACTTTTTCGACACATAAAAATCCCTCTTAGTGTCAAACTAAGAACTCGTGAAGGGTGATTTTGGGCGTAAATTAAGGATAAAGTTGAGCCCCAAGAACCTCCAAAAACGTGCCACTTTTCTATTCCAAAATGTTCTCTCAGCTTCTCTAAATCTGAGACTGAAGCATGTGTGTTGTTGTCCTCCAACTCTGCATAAGGTGTGGATTGTCCACATCCACGCTGGTCAAATTGGATTATATCGAACTTTGACGGGTCGAAATATCTACGGTATGATGGCTGACTTCCTCCACCAGGTCCGCCATGAATAACGATAACTGGAATTCCATCCGGATTACCGCTGCGTTCCCATGCAATAGTGTGAAGATTTGAGACCTCAAGGAATCCAGTACTGTATGCCTCAATTTTGGGATAGAGAACTTCGTCAATTGTTTGCGTAGTGATTTGCATATATTGCGCACAAATACTCAGAACATGTTCCTTTCGATGAATCCGTACGATTTATTGACGGCCTTCAACTCGCAAAATCCATGGAGAAAAAAGCAGCGGTCGACGTCTTCTCTCAATGGGCGCTAATTGGCAAGGATGAGGGCATGGAGAGAGGACATGCTGCTTCGGTCCAAGCGATGTTAGGGTTGGCGATTCCAAAATTGAATGACGATTTTTCAGCCATAGACCTAGGTTGTGGCAATGGCTGGGTAACCCGAATGCTAAGTGAACTTGGGGCAGGCCATAGCGAAGGTGTCGACGGCTCAAATGAAATGATCAACAAAGCGACATCAAAGGATTCGAATCACAAATACTCCCAAGGACTACTTCCTGATTGGAGCCCAGGCAGAAGGTTTGACCTAGTACATACTATGGAATTCTTGTATTATCTGGATGACCCTGCTGGTATGATATCGATTATTCACGACGAGTGGCTAGAAGAAAACGGCATACTAGTCGCAGGCGTGGATCATTATTTGGAACATGAAGAATCGCTAGCTTGGCCGGAACATGTTGGAGTCCACATGACAACATTATCTATCGATGATTGGAAAACTGCAATGGTAAATGCTGGATTCAAAGATGTTGAAATTCATCAGGTTGCTGGAAAAGAGAATTTCCCCGGAACCCTAGTCATGATGGGCCGAGCATCTCACCAATAGGGCCGCATAACTTGATTGTACCAGTGTAGAACGGGCACTTTTCACACGTGGATTTTTGTTCAATAGGAAGCCTCTGTGGTGCTTCTTTCCCTTCATCTGCAACCGACACTTCTCCCGACCATTTGATTAGGGAGTCCAAATCTCGCTTTGCTAATTCGAATTCTTCGTCACGCATCCTAATCATTCTGCCAGACGCTGAAACTTGTATCGCAGGTGGCAAAATCTTCCTTCTCTGTTCCATTGGTTTTGCCATCTCTCCAACCTCTAGCGCAATGCTGTAAAGTGTCAGTTGTAATCTGTGCTCTTGT
Source organism: Euryarchaeota archaeon UBA550 (assembly GCA_002506705.1). GTDB lineage: Archaea > Thermoplasmatota > Poseidoniia > Poseidoniales > Poseidoniaceae > MGIIa-K1. The sequence goes on along the minus strand of DAYA01000071.1, from coordinate 9,084 downwards.
AGAATTTTTTCCTCTGCTTCGGTAGCAGGATGTGGGGAATTTTCATCCAAGGAAATTTGCAAATCATTTCCTTCTAGTGGGTTTGAAGGATTAAACCCGTACAGGCACTGCTTTGTCTTAGCATCCACGACTTGAAGCCATCCTTGGCCATCATCATCCCTCAGTGCTAACACTAAATCTGCCCTACCATTGAAAATGGATTTTATTGCTTCAATTTCTGATGTAACAAACTCTCCACGAGGACTCCAAGAAGTTCTTTGCAGGCCCTTTGGTTTGTGTTCAAGAGATAGGTAAAACGGTAACTCTGTTCTCAACCCTTCCACTACAAATCCGTCATATTTCCCACCAGTTACTAGTCTTCCAAGCGAACCGTTTCTTGCTAACTTTCCTAAGTGCAATAGCCGTAATTTTGTTCTTTCATGAACATCTTCCTCAGAAATAGTAGATTGAGCCATTACTTCTTCTATCGTCTTGGAATCTGTCAAATTATCATTTTGTGACTCTGTCCACTTAGCATCTAGGTCTGTAGTTGTGGAACCAGGATTGGCTAAACCGATCTCCAGTAGCCTGTGGAATAGGGAACCAAATTCTGCTGCACTTGGCCATCTTCCTGCATCGAATTCATCGGCAATTAAGTCGAGCCGTTCTGCGCTCCAATTCATTTTGTTAGTCAACCAATGACGCCTTCTACAGGACCAAGCGGCATCTAATCCATGTGATGTCATCGGAACAGAGCAAGTGATTTTTCGCACTACTCTAGAGTCTTCTATCCCGGCTGGGTTCTTTGCCAACTCTAGCCTTTCCTTCCAAGATTCCACCAAAGCAGTATTCTCGCTTTGCTCAAAACAATCGGGATGATGGAATATGGAAATTCCCTCAACGCAAGCATCCCCAAGATAGGATTGCCCAATTAATTCACCTGGATTTAGTGCAATTGTATTTCCTTCTTGTTCGAGACCACCTTGCGACCAAACACATCCCTCATTTCCTGAACTGATGCTGGCGTATGCTAGACCATCGAGGAACATGTAACCCATGTTTTGACGACCTTTTCCTCGTTTGAAGCTGATTCTTTCATTTTCATCAACCACAGCACCCTCACTTGGAGTGCCTGCGATAATCAAGCGGTCTCTAGCTCTAGTTAAAGCGACATAGAATTGCCTTCTTCTCTCCGCTCTCTGTTGCCCATCGTCGAATAAATGGGCTACAGTCCATAGACCGCTTTTTGGCTTACTAATGCCACGCCACGGATGTATTCTACCTGCAATAATGTCAGGTGTTACAAGGACATTATTCGACGATGAGAATGATGAATCTCTTGTTCCAGTAGCAAATATGTCATAGGCTACAACTACTGGTGCTTCAAGACCCTTTGAGCCGTGAATAGTCATGATTTGAACTGCTCCTCCAGTACCAGATGAACTACTCTTTGGACCATCTTTTTCCAAGTTACTCAGTTCTCTAAGTTGATTGAAAATCAATGCTGCATCCCCGCCGCAACTTTCTGAAATTCTATCATACATGGAAATCCAATTTTCAATATCCTGTCTATCTCCCTCTCTGGGGAATGCGTACAACAAATCAGAATGATCTATCGCCACCTCTATCGCTTTCCTTACCTTACCATTCTCGACGAAATAATTCAACCTCTCAAAAAGGGATTTTACTTCATCAGTTGGCGCATGTTTTGCTAGATTGCTGAGATGATTTCCATCATTTGTTTGGAAATATGTAATGACATCTGAATCGTTCATTCCTACGATTGCTGAACGGGTTACTGCTAATGCGGCAGTCTTGTTAAATGGGGAAGTCAATAGCCAAAGAAGTGACATCAATGTTTGAATCGCTGGTCTAAACATCAACATACCTTGCTTGCCTGCAATTGCTGGAACACCGTGTTCATCCAGAGCTTTGACCAGAAGAGGAACCCTTGCATGGGATGCCACTAGAATCATGATGTCTTCCGGGCGGTAGATTTTGTCCTCGCTTACATCGATCCATGATTTTTCATTCGAATTGTATATTCGTGCTGGTTTACCGCCAACGAGAGCTGCAATTCTCTTTGCTAGTAAGTTCGCAGTGAGTTCTCTATCATCGGAACCATCAAACTGGAATGGGTCGATACCTTTGCCCATCTCGAGTGGTCTAGGGCCTACTCCAGTTCTTGCAGGAAGTACCCACTCCAATTTTGCAACCCGTTCAGAATCTCTAGCGGGGTCCAAATCTTGAGATTCAGCGTGCCATGGACCTGGCAGTAAGTGATGTCTTTCTGAAAATGTATCTTTGAAAATAACGTTCATTGTGTTCATCAATTTAGGCAAAGTCCTGTGATTGGTCGACATTTCAATGTGACCTTCTCTACGTCGGGTTAAAGATTCAGGAGATACATCCTCTCCATCATCGCCTTCTAAGAATGGTATCCATTCCCTTATTTCTTTGCCTTTATTCTTGATTTCATTTCCTTTGTTGAATGACATCGACTTTACCACTCTTGGGTCTTTTGCAAAGTCTGGTCTTCTCAACGAATCGGTGCGATTCTCCATCGCTAACTCTTCTCTATTCATTTCCCGAATTGCAGTAACTGCCCTACGCATCACAGTGACTTCTGCTTGCCTAAATCGATAGATTGACTGCTTCATATCGCCGACAATACAGATTGTAGGGTCCCATTCAGAGGCTGGTGGCGCGGGTTCACTCTCCTCTAATCTCCTTCTTCCCCATAGTCTTGCTAAAAGTCTGAAGTGCTGAGGGTTTGTATCTTGGTATTCGTCTATGATAAATGCTCGATATTGTCTTCTCAAATCTCTGAGAATTCCTATTCTTCGCATCAAATCTTTGTGAACATCTTCGTTACCTTGACTTGCACTTATCGCACGGAATAAATGCCCGTCTTGCCATGGTTTTTCCCCTAAAGAATCCAAAGCATCAATCACAGATTTTGGATACCATCCTCTGCAGACAGATGGACATCGTGTCAGGAGTAAGTCCTCTGCCAATCGATGCATGTCATCGTGGTCTCTAACTCCTTCCTGCGATTTCAATCTAGACAAAATCTCCCCTACCCCTGCGTTAACAATAAACAAATCACGAACGACTTGAAGTTCTAATTCAGTGGTTAATCTCATTTCTAGTGAAGGCGGAGTTTGAGGTAAATCAATTCCCAATCTAGGAGGATATGCTGTTTGGCCGGGTACCGGTTCAGGGTCAGAAATCTTAGGATTCAATAAGTGAGATGATTGGCCTAGAATCCTAATCAGTAAACCTACTGGAGTATGGAGCATGTTTCTAATCGAATCTGCACAAGATTCTGCATTCGCTGATATCATGTCTTTAACCGCATTTTGAAGAGGACAATTGCCTTTTGTCATGATGCCTGCAGGCCATCCGTTACCTTTCGGCGGCCTTGCTCTGTAAAGCGATTTACAATTGATATCTTTCAGATTGGAAGCCGTTGTAATAGCGTGAGATACCAACCAAATCCACTGTAATTTCTCAATTTTTCCTTCGGGTTCTATAGTGCTCAAGAACTGAACATAACGGAACCGAGTCATTCCCACTGGTTCATCAGCTCCGGTTACAAACGCAGCACTAGAATCGAGCCAAGCATCCACCCAACTCAAGACATGGCCTCTGAATGATTGATACCAATCGTCGATGAAATCTGCCACAGGTTGCAAAAATAATTGATCTAAGGATTCGGCCTGAAGACTACCATCAGCCCTTAGTTGTAGTTTCCTCGATGCTTCTTCAACGAACAGGGAACGCTTCAGCATACCTTTGACGACCTTTGCAGATGAATCCTGGCCACCGAGTAATACCGACAGTCTATCTCTTGATTCAAGGAAGGCTTCAATGTCACCAGACATTCCTACCTCTTTGCCTTCTAATCCTCTCTGCAGTCTCCATGCTGTCCTAATTGCTTCATCCCTAAGGAATACCGCACCATCTTCCTCTAACTGCTCACTGGTGGGGTCCTCGCAAACCAATCCCATCCATGGAGATACTATCGAAGACAGGAACGAGTCTATCGTTGAAATCGGAGCGTCATCAACCAGCGATAGAAGCATGGCTACATCGCCTTGTTTTGTCAACCTGTTTTCCGTTTCTGAATTTAAATTTGCAATCAATCTTCTGATGCGGCCCTTCAATTCTGCTGCTGCTTTTTTCGTGAACGTGATAGCAACAGTTTCTGTAGGCAACAGTCCTTGCCAATCCTCTAGGTCTGTTCTTTCCTTGGATGGTACTCTAATTGCCCCCATTCCCTTCAGTGGGATTCTTGGTGCTGAAGGTAAAATCCGAGTCGCTCTCTGTTCGGCTGACAGAAGGTGCTGGAGGTATCTACTTGCCATGACGGTGGTCTTTCCAGTACCTGCTCCTGCGTCAATGGCAATATGCCGATTGATATCCAAACCAAGACTCTGTGAGACATTGAATTCAACCATCACCAACCACCTCTTTGGGCGCTTGGACAGGCGTCACTAATTGGACAATATTTGCACATTCGTGACGGTTCAGGATGGATATTGCCGGACTTTGCACCATTGATTACACGGATTGCTGTAGTGATTCTTTCTCTCATCCAAGCTCTAAACGGGTTTGATTTCTCATCCTTTGAGTCACCTGGCATTCTGTAGTGACCATGAGTGTCTCCACCTACAATTCCAACATTCAATTGGGTGCACAAATCGAAGAATTCTGGATCGATTTCAACATAATGCTGAGTTTGGTTACCAACCTGAGTTGCACCTACGCCAATCACTCTATCTCCGGGATTTGCAACCTCCCATGCTCTTGCGTATAGGGCCAATTGCAGTTCATTGAAAATTCCCTTCAAATGCCTTTCATTGTCTCCATTGTCTTTTGTGCCGTCGATTGATTTGATATCTCTCAGAATAATCAATCGCTTAGATTTTGGAGGATTTTCTAAGTCAAAATCTAATGGCACAATTTCCTGAGTTTCTGATTCTTCAGTGCTGATGTTGACCAATTGGTCAACCCTATCAATACGCCCACGAAGAAGGAATGATTCTTCAGATGATTCTGGCAATTCTATTCTTACATGCTTTCCATCCTCACCTGAAAGTTCCCACTCTGTTGCGATTGGTGCTACGTTGGTTAGAGCAAAATCACTCTCTATCATTCGACCAATTCTTCCACCTATTGGAATCGGCGAGGCATGTTCTAGCCACTCCTTCCATTGAATTGGACTGACTCCAATCAAATCTCTACAACGATGCGCAGAAATTCCGTCTTCTCTTCTCATCCAAGTTGCATTTTCCGCTAGAGTTTCTAAAGCGATTTGCCAAGCATTTTCCACACTGCCTAAACTGCCTGCGAAAAGAGGAGAAGGGATAGAGGATGCACCATTCTCATCTAGTCCATGGGCTCGAAGAATTGCTTCTTCAACGACGTGGACAATGTTTCCTCGAGTTGATGCTGCCAAATCTTCCTCCATTTGGTCACTATCACCAAGATACATGTGTTTCTCAAACCAAGCTCTGCGAGGGCATTCAAGCCAAGATTGGAGTCTTCCCTGTGACCAAACCTTGGGCAACTTGAGTTTTATTGTACTTCGTCCAGTGATTTCATCTAACTCTTTCAGGGTAGTAGATGGAGGTTGAATTGGTCTAGGGTCGATTGGAATTCCAAGGCCTTTTTTCGCCATTATTCCTAGGTGAGGCCACACTTCTGATTCCCTAGCATTAGCAGGCTTTGTTTTAGTTGGGAGTAACTTCATGTCAGAGGATAATATTCTCTGAGATGCACTAGCGAAAGGATGAATTTGCCCGATTCCTAAATCGTCACCAGTTCTTCTTCTAGATAATTGATCACTCAGCACCTCGGTTTCGGCAGCAACTATGAGTCCGTTTGGATTTAGGGGAGGGAGTTTTGGGTTGCGAGATTCTATTGATGCTAAGCCTGCTCGTTGCATTTCGTCACGGCCTAAGAAACCACTTCTGTGAGTTCTAACTACGGATTTTTCGATTTCCATAGATGCTACCCTGTAAACTAATTTTGATTGGTCGCGAACAATCTTCCATTCCCAGGACCTATCCGCTGTCTCGGGATTCCAGATACTTGAGTCTAGATAACTAGGTGCTTCATTTAGGCTTTTGAGGCCGTCACCTCTAGACACTTCATTGAACCATTCATCCAATGGACCTGTCAATTCAATACCCTCTTCAATGCTGGAATCAATGATCAGGATTTTTTGTGAACAATTTAGATAATGTCTGAGTTGGTGCCTCGCTACTCTTAGTGGTTCATCAGGCCTATGCAGGCCTATTTTCATTCTAGTTCCTTCATCCAACCAAGGAACCTGCGGAGTCTTCATCGACCAAGACTCTGCATCGATATCGCAGAGAATTAGATACTCCGATTGAATCCCATATGCTTGGGAAGGGGAGAGAATTTTGATTCCGTTATCGCTAGAAGTGTTGCCTTTTATGTTATCATGCGAAGTAACTAAATCCAAAATTTCAATGAAATCTTCGGAGTTTAATCCAATATTTTCTTCTTTTAGCCTGTTGATTGAAGCAGTGAAATTCTGCAATCCGGGTAGAGTATTGGAAAACAATTCATCACGTGAAGCTAGGGTTGCCCAGTCTATCTGGCTCAAACAAGAATTGAGCCAACCTAGCACGTCTTTTGGTTGGTTTGGTAGAGGGAGTTGTTCCCCTGTTGAACAGCCAATTAACTCTCTAGTCACGTCATTTTTATCATAACCTGACAATGTTGGGTAGAGCCAATTTGAGATGCAGGATATCCACCACTGGCATTCCTCTAGTTTCTGTTCTCTTTGCTTTGTGTTTACTCCAGCCCTTGGCTTTGCAGTATTCAATGTGGATTGCCATCTTCTCAACGCACCTCTTCCACCAAGTAGATGGAAGCCTCTGGCTATTTCTGAAAGTATCTCAGGATGCAATCTTGGTTTCCAATCTTGATGGACCGGGTGCTGCAAATCTAGTATCTCCCAGACCATTGGTAATTCGATTTGATTCCACAACTGTGTTAGCTTGTTGAGAGACCATGCTTCTTCTCCTCTAGAGACATTGGCAATAGATATTATTCGTGCTACACCACTCGTATCTCTTACCTTCACCGATTCTTCTTTTGGATGGTAGCCTATTGAATGCAAATAAGGACTCAAGCGAGCATTCAGACTCTCTACATCTCCTGTTACAACAACAATATCTCCTTCGATTTGGCTCAGGATACTCGCCAAAGCCAAATGAGTCTGGCTATTGGATTCACACATCACGTGATTGATTACTCTGTTCCGTCTTTCAGAGATGGGCGATGACCAGCCCGGTGGAATGGTTGGCGCCCAAACCTCGTGAGACGGGACCCATTTTGGTAAAGCATCATTTCTCCTTACAGGAGAGATATCTTCGATATATTCACCATGGAAACCAAGCCTGTGTGAACCAGGGTTTACCAATTGATGAACGGGTTTTAATCTCGAAATTTCTTTGATGATTTCAATCTCAACCTCTGAAATATTGGAAGGGTGGTCTAACATTATGATGCCTTCAACATCAGATATTGTGAATGGCATTTTCTCCGTTTCCTTCAGTGCTTGCCAGACGGTTCTTTTCAGACGTAATGGATGAGTTGCTTGCAACTCTGACTCCATCGATTGGAGGACCTTGTCGCAGATTCTTGCTCCGGGGTCTTCCTCCCAATCCCACGGTCTCTTGAGTTTAGTCAACTCCTTGTAGAGCGATAGTAGTCTCCGGGTTCTTGAGCGAGACCACTTGTGTTTAGGATTAGAAAGAAGGCCAGAAAAAGTTTCTCCAGATGCTTCTTCACTCAAAGCTCGATGAGTTTTTTCAAACAAAATTCCATCTTCTGAAAGCAACACTGGTAGACGAAGGTCGACGTGTAGAATACCGATTAGCCGGTTAATAGTCACGTGATGGGATGGATCAATCGCTTTCCCTGCACCCAATTCATGTAACTTCTCAATGGATTGCTTTCTACATTGTTCAGAGGGATGGATAACCATCAATCGCTTTCCTTCAACTAAAGAAGATATCAACCAATCTGGCATAGCCTGACCTGCGGGAACTGCCTCCATCGACAGTTGGGTCTTCGCTACGATTGCCTCGGTCAACATATTCATGCCCGCCAACGGGCAAACTCTGTGACGGTGGTTCTTGAACCCACGCCTCAAACCTAGAACAAAATCATTCAAAATGAAGGGATTAGTGGGGGTTGTATGCGCGCCCGAGTCTTGCTAATCACATTGGCTCTGTTATTATCGCCAATGCCAAGTACTCAAGCAGGAAGTCCTCAAACTTTAGAGGATGTTGGGGCGGT
>DAYA01000071.1:0-383 GCA_002506705.1 Euryarchaeota archaeon UBA550 | reverse complement strand
CTTTCTGATTTACCAGCAATTGTTGAAGATTATACTGCAACTTGGTGCACAAATTGCATATCTGTCGAAAAAGCTCTGAAAGAAATTGAGGCTGAAAACAACATGCAAACATATCACTTCCACAGGTTTATCGGAGAAAGTGAGGACCCTCTAGGCTCACAAGAGGGAGACGACAGGTGGATAGAAAGATACGACCAGAGGCTACCTCCAACCGCAGTTTTCAACGGAACCATTCGACAAATAGGTAGTGTACCTGACGGCGAATCTCTGCAAGATGATTACAATCAGAACCTAGCAAATTCACTAGATTTGGGAACCGGTTCATCATCCCTAGGCTGGGCCGTCTCCAATGGTTCAAACCCTGTTGTGACCTGGAATCTCGT
>DAYA01000067.1 GCA_002506705.1 Euryarchaeota archaeon UBA550 | reverse complement strand
AATATCTCAATGGATAATTACGACGAATCGTGGACGAGAATGAGCATGTTAAGAACGGTTCTAGACAGATACGTAAGATATGGACTCAGAAGGTCTGAGAGTGAGTTAGACCATGAGTTATCTGAATCAATAGTAGCAAGGTTAAGGCTGCTTGGAATCCAAATAACCGAAACAGGTTCTAGACCGTGCGCATCACCTGCCGGCAGAGTAATGGCTTACTCGTCATCAAAAGTGGCGGCCATAGAAAAAATCGTCAAAGCAGAAAAAGACGCACTAGGAGATTCAATACGAGTTGTCGTTGTAACCGACTTCGAGAAAACATCTGCAACCACGCTAGTCGAGGGAATATTAGATGACGAGGCAGGTGGAGCAATCGCTGTTTTCAGGTCACTTGTTTCCCATGAGGAGGGGGATTCAATCGACCCTATATTGATGACAGGAAGTACAGTTCTAGTGGACGATGATCTATACCACCGATTTATGCCAAGAGCAGAATTATGGGTAAAACAAAACAATGTTGATATCAGATTTGAGGATAGCATCAGAGAAGGTTACCACGAAATCCATGGAAAAGGAAAGGACTGGATACCTCGATATTATTCAATGATGATTACGGAGTTTTTCCAGGAAGGATTGACAAAATGCCTCATCGGAACAAGAGGACTTCTCGGCGAGGGTTGGGATGCTTCACGCATTAACGTTCTAATCGACATGACGACAGTAACTACCGGCATGAGCATAAACCAACTTAGGGGACGATCGATTAGACTTGATTCAAATTGGAAAGAAAAGGTTGCAAACAACTGGGACATTGTATGCATGGCTGAAGAATTCACTAAAGGCTATGATGACTATGACCGATTCAAGAGAAAACACTTGCAACTCTACGGAGTATGCGATGACGGGACCATTGAGAAGGGGGTCGGTCACGTACATGCAGCATTCAATGATGCCAAACCAGAGGGGATTAACGAAGGAATGGAGATATTCAATGAAGAAATGCTAGCCAGGGCAGGTAATAGGAGTCATGTAAGGCAACTGTGGGGAATAGGCCAACCGTTTGATGTAACACCAAGCTCTGCAGTGGAGGGTAAAATGGGCCCAAGTTTCGCTGGTGGATTCAAGTTTGGAATAAACAAACGTGTGTGGACTGATGAATCTTTGATGCTCGCGATTTCTAGAGCAATAGTGGATACATTAGCCGATTTGAGTGAGATAGATAGAGACTGCAAACCAACTGGAGGCGCTAGAGGGTCAGGTTGGTTGAGATATCACCTCAAACATGCATCAGAAGAAGAAACTGCAAAATTCACTAAGGCTCTCGAAGAGGTTCTAGGACCACTAGAAAACCCTCGCTACATTATCAGTAGACCTGCAATGCACATGAGAGACACATGGCTGACGAAATTACTTCCAGAAGTATTAGCAAAATTCCTACGGCGTGCTGAAAGGTCGATTCAGATGTATCATACCGTTCCTTCGATTGTTGCAAATACCAAAGAAAGGGCAGAAGTTTTCAAGAAAAATTGGGACTACTACATCGGTGCGAGTGAAATCATGTATTGTAGAAACGATGAGGGAAGACAGTACGTAGAAGAATTACGGAAAAATGGATTAGAGCCAAGAAACAACCTTCACAGAAAAGAAGTTTACTTGTGATTAATCCCAAATTCCCATATCCATTTTCGCATCTTCAGAGGCGTGAACTTTTGGATCCCATCTCGGTGACCACACTAGATTGATGTGGACGCTTTCAACAGCGTTTAGCGCAGCACGATGTGCAGCCGCCATGATCTCTGCAGCAGCAGGGCATCCTGGACTTGTTAGAGTCATATCGACTTCAGCGTGCTTTACCCCATCTTTGTCTTCAAATCTTACATCATACACCAATCCAAGTTCAACAATGGAGATGTCTAATTCTGGGTCTTCAACTTCCTCTAATGCAGTCATGACTTCTTCCTTCGTTGTCATTTAATTGCCTCCTTTACGCGATTTTGAACCATATCAAACATGGTCCTAAAACCGTTAGATCGAGAAGGTGTTAGACTGACCAAAATCCCTGCCTCCTCAGCAAAGGCTGGTGTTAACTCTAACACTGATTGAGGCGGTGAACCGTTTACTGCAATGGAAAGAATTCCTTGTAGACCTTGTACCATCTTGGCATCAGCAGCAGCCTTCATCCAAACAGTCTCATCACGAATTTCTACCTCGATATGAGCGATTGATTGACATCCTCTGACAAGATTGGATTCATTCCAGTCCTCAACTGGCAACTCATCAACTTCACTTGAGAAATCCATCAAAACTTCAAGTCGCTCGAATTGGTCTTCAATCTCTTGAAATTCTTCAATAATTTCTTGGATTGAGGCTGGCCAGGTCACGTCATTGCCTCCAATACACGGTCAATACCTGCTAGGAAAATCTCTGCATCAGAGTCATCATTGTACAAGTAGAATGATGCTCTAATTGTACCATTGACACCTAACTTGTCCATTAGTGGCTGAGCACAGTGGTGACCTGTCCTAACGGCTATACCTTGTGCGTCCAAGAGTCTCGCAAAATCCTCTGGATGAATTGTGGGATGAGTGAATGAGACAACTGCTGCATCTTGCGGATTCAATGTAGAGTAAACCGTCATTCCCCTTTCTGAGAGCTGAGTTGATACTCCCCGTGCGATTTTTAGCAATCTGGAATGATGACTTTCCAAATCGATTCCAGAAATCCACTCTAGAGCCGCAGCCCAACCAAATCCTTCTGCAATTCTAGGAGTTCCTGCTTCGAATTTATGTTCATTTGATTGGTAAGTAGATCCTTCAAGGGTTACAGTCTCGATCATGTCTCCTCCGCCCATGAATGGCTCCATTTCAGAAAATGCGTCTTCGCTAATGAGTAGTGCTCCAATGCCCGTTGGACCACACATTTTGTGAGCGCTAAACGCTAGGAAATCTGCACCTAATTCCTTGAAGTCAATCAGCTCATGAGGAACTGCTTGCGCTGCATCGATTAGGACTCTCGCTCCGACTTTCTTTGACATTGCAATTATTTCTTCAACTGGGTTTCTAACACCTAGAACGTTAGAAGTGTGGACGACGCAAACCAATTTTGCACCTTCTAATGCAACTTCCAAAGCATCCATATCGAGTTTGCCTTCTTCAACAGGGACAAAACGCAATTCAACCGCGATTCTTTCAGCCAGCATCTGCCATGGAACGATATCACTGTGGTGTTCCATTTCTGTCAACACAACAGCATCCCCTGCTTTTAGATTGTATTCACCCCATGCTCTAGCAGCCAGATTGATTGCCTCGGTTGTACCGCTGGTGATTACTGCGAAATCGCAATTATATCGGGATTTCAGTAACTTTCTACACTCTTCGTAACCTTCTGTCGCTTCTCCAGCAAGAGTGTGAACCGCTCTGTGGACATTAGCATTCGACGAAGAGTAATATTCAGACATTGCGTCGATTACACATGCTGGTTTTTGAGTGGTAGCAGCATTGTCTAGGTAAACTAACGGCCTGCCGTTGATTTCTCTTGAAAAAATTGGGAAATCCTCTTTCATGAAATCACCCATTCATCAAGCATTCTAGATGGACTAATAGCCTAGTCCGCAAGGCAGAAACTACCGTCTCACTCTTTATTTCTCTAAATGCATCCATTAGGAATCCTTCAACGATTAATGCTGATGCTTCTTCGTTTGAGAGTCCCCTAGAGGCTAGGTAATGAATTTGATTTACGTCAATTGGTGCACTTGCAGCACCATGAGCAGCCTTTACATCGTCTGCTAGGACTTCTAATTCTGGGATTGCTTCTGCCCTTGACTTCTCAGATAGCAGAAGGTTTCTGAAAACCTGACCGGCATCACTGCCATCTGCGCCTTCTGTGATAGTTAGTAATCCGGTACCAACTGAATGTGATGAATCGTTGCATGTTGCGTGCATCACTAAGGATGAATCTGTGTGACCTACACTGTGTTTTATCTCAAGATGATGGTCATCGTGCCTTGAGCCGTATCCGTTGGAAGCGATTCCAGTCCTAATTTCTGAGCCTTTTTCAATTAAGTCGAAACGTATGTCTGATTTGTTGAGGAAACCACCTGCAGATAGAGTCGCAAACTCAAGAGTAGAGTCTCTCAATATCTCCCAATCTTCACACTTTAGGAAATGAGCATCGCTAGCCAAGTCATTGATGTAAGCTATGGAAAGGGTTCCCGAAACAGAGCCTGTAACTCGCAGGCCAGCCCATCCAGCATCACCCGAAATCCGAATCACAAGGTTACTGTGGCCTTTAGATTCTATCGACATCTCACCCGCACAAATGTGGCCGGAGCAGCGCAAATCTACTTCCACTGTCTCATCGCTGAGAGTGATTTTCCTGCAAATTGGGGAGACTGAGTGAATAAATGCTCTCGCAATTTCTTCACTGTCATGCATCTCAGATTCTTCGCCATGGCTGAATTTAATTGGGTCTGCCTTGGGCATTTCTTCGACCTTTGTTGGATGAACTCTCTTCCATGGAGTGTATCGCCAGAGGTGCTCAGAACGTGGTGGAATAGTGATTTGTGGATACTGCATCATCCAATAGCACCCTCCATCTCCAATTCGAGAAGGCGATTGAGTTCAACTGCGTATTCCATCGGTAATTCGCGAGTAAATGGTTCAAAGAAACCGTTGACAATCATTCCCATCGCTTCTTCTTCACTATGTCCACGTGCCATCAAGTAGAACAACTGATCATTGCTTACTTTTGACACACTTGCCTCATGTTCCAAGTCAGCACTCGAATTACCGACTTCCATTGTGGGGTAGGTGTCGGACTGACTGTCCGGGTCTAGCATCAATGCGTCACAGACAACCTTTGAACGGCAACCGTGAGCCTTCGGTGTAACTTGTAGCATCCCTCTGTAGGATGACCTTCCACCATTCTTAGAAATTGACTTTGAAAGAATGTTCGATGTGGTATTTGGAGCCAAGTGGTGAACCTTTGCACCTGCATCTTGATGTTGTCCTTTACCAGCATATGCGACTGAAATCACTTCAGCGTGAGCTCCTTCTCCCTTCAGAAGAACTGCTGGATACTTCATTGTCAACTTGGAACCGATGTTTCCATCAACCCACTCAATGGTTGCATCAGCGTGAGCAACTCCTCGTTTTGTTACGAGATTGTAGACGTTTGCTGACCAATTTTGGACAGTAGAATAACGGATTTTTGCTCCCTTCATTGCGATTAATTCAACAACTGCGGAGTGAAGAGATTCTGTGGAATATGTTGGCGCAGTACATCCTTCAACATAATGGATTGATGAGCCTTCATCAGCGATGATTAGAGTTCTCTCAAACTGTCCCATGTTCTTCGCATTGATTCTGAAATATGCTTGCACAGGCATCTCAACATGCACTCCTTTTGGAACATAGATAAACGAGCCGCCTGACCAAACTGCAGTGTTAAGGGCAGAGAATTTGTTGTCGCTTGCTGGAATTACGGTTCCGAAATACTGCTTTACAATCTCTGGATATTCTTTCAATCCCGAATCCATATCGAGGAACAAAACGCCTTGTTCTTCCAAGTCCTCTCTAATCGAATGATACACTGCTTCGGATTCGTATTGTGCTGTGACACCACCTAGCCATTTCTGTTCGGCTTCTGGAATCCCTAACCTATCGAATGTGTTCTTGATGTCATCTGGAACTTCATCCCAGTCCTTTTCAGTTTTATCTGAGGACCTGAGGAAGTAGGTAACTGCATCGAAATCAATCTGATTTAGCATATCGCAATTACCCCAAGTTGGCATTGGCATTTCCATGAATCTGCGGTAAGCTTTGACTCTAATGTCAGTCATCCACTTTGGCTCGTTCTTAAGTTCAGAAATATCAATTACAACTTGTTCTGAAAGGCCTTTGTCGAATCGAATTGTAGCGTTCTCTGGATCATGGAAACCGTATTGATAATCACCGACTACGTCTCTTGCAATTTCTCCGCTCATACTCTCACCTCACTCCTCTAACCAATCGTAACCTTTGGATTCTAATTCGGCTGCTAATTCAGGGCCACCAGTCTTTACGATTTTACCGTCGATCATAACGTGAACGAAATCTGGTTTAACGTGATCTAGAAGTCTCTGATAGTGGGTAATTAGTAGGCAGCCTGCAGTTGGGGTTATGCTATTAATCCCGTCAGAAACAACCCTCAGTGCATCGATATCCAGCCCCGAGTCTGTCTCGTCAAGGAGCGCAAGAGTTGGGTTTAGCAAAAGCATCTGAAGAATTTCCAGCCTCTTCTTTTCACCGCCACTGAACCCGTCGTTTACATATCTTGAAAGGAAAGATTTGTCCATTTCTAGCGCTTCCATGTGCGCTTTCAATTCTTTTCTGAACTCTCTAGCGCTTGGAGCATCTTCTCCTCTAACTGCAGCAACGGATTTTCTTAGGAATGTACCAACCTGTACACCTGGTATCGAGGATGGATATTGAAAAGACAGGAACATACCAGCACGTGCGCGCTCATAGACTTCCAATTCCTCAAGTGGTTGTCCCTTGAACATGATTGTGCCTGAAGTCACTTCATAATCTGGGTGACCCATAACTACGCTGGCCAAAGTCGACTTACCTGAGCCGTTTCTACCCATAATTGCATGAACTTCACCAAGGTTAATTTTCAAGGAAAGACCCTTGATAATCTCAGTATCTTCGACACTGACGTGAAGGTTCTCGATGCTCAGCATCTCGGCTCCCATGTTGGGCCCTAACGTCACACCTTTATCAATGACTGTACAAGCGTTTGTTGTTGCAAAAGCGAGGGTTCTTGAAGACTGAACCTGACGGGCACCCATGGATGACGACATTCTAGAGCAGTACCGCCTTGAGGCTGCGGCTGCAATGGAGGTCGAAGCCAAGCGCCGAATTGCAGAAACTACAGATGTCGAACAGGATGAAAATCTTAGGAATTCATCCCTTGATGATGTTGAAGAAATGGTACCTGCTTTGCTTGCTAGATTAGGACAAGTTAGAGCCGCACTAGATGGCCATGGTGGAGGCATCTCTGTGACTAGTTCGGTAAAAGAAGATGATGGATATCATTTCGTATTGGATTTGACCGGTGCTTGCCTATCTTGTGGTGCAGCACCTGGTACACTTCAAGGAGTCAAAAATGACTTGGAAAGTGATGATGAAATCGCCAAGGTTAGTTTTTGCTCAAGTCTATTGGACACATTCGATGAGTTGGGAAGAGAATTCATTCTAGCACACGGCGAAGTTGATTTCGTATGAGGTGATTTGGTAATGAAGTGGCAAACAGGGACACGAGAAGATCCAAAACCGTGCCGAGAAAAAGACCAAGGAAAATTCGAAATCATTGCAAGAGACGGTCAAGCAAGGTTAGGCAAATTGCACACTAAACATGGCATAGTACAGACGCCGTGCCTACTGCCAGTAATTAATCCAAACATCCGGACTATTGAACCGAGAGAAATGTGGGACAAATATGGAATTCAAGCCTTAATCACCAACTCATACGTAATTTGGAAACATGAGAAACTCAAGTCTGTCGCTCTTTCAGACGGAGTCCATTCATTGCTTGATTATCCAGGCATGATAATGACAGACTCTGGGACATTCCAATCATACGTTTACGGAGATGTTGAGGTAGGAGTTGAAGAAATTGTTCAATTCCAGAAAGACATTGGTGTAGATGTTGCGACAATGCTCGACGTATTCACACGCCCTGACATGACATACTCTCAAGTCAAAGAGGCCGTGAATGAAACAGTGAAAAGGAGCACACCATCTATCTCAACAGCCCAGGAAATGATGCTAAACGGGCCGATTCAAGGAGGGATATTCCCTGAATTGAGAGCTATGAGCGCTAAGAAAATGAGCGAACTAGATTTCAGTGTTCACCCAATCGGCGGAATTGTACCAGTAATGGAGCAGCAAAAATACACCAACCTAGCAAAAATCATGCTCGCTACCAAATCAAATCTCTCTCCTAATAGGCCTGTGCACATGTTCGGTTGTGGGCATCCAATGTTATTCCCGATGCTGATTGCGCTGGGTGCGGACTTGTTCGATTCTGCAGCATACGTTTTATTTGCAAGAGATGGTAGATTGCTAACTCCATGGGGAACTGAAAAAATTTCAGAAATGGAAGAATGGCCTATCATTATGCCATCTGTATCTAATCATACACCCGCCGAGGTTCGAAAAATGAACAAGGAAGATAGAACAATTTTACTTTCAAGGTTCAATCTAGAGGTTACCCTTCAAGAATTATCCAGGTGCAGACAAGCAGTTCGAGATGGCACCATATGGAGGCTAGCAGAGAGAAGGAGTCATCAGCATCCTGCACTGCGCGAGGCCTTTTTGTGGCTTACAACCAATCCATCAAAAGCGATTCTCGAACCACTAATTCTTGATGAAATCAGTGCATCAAAAGAGACCGGAGAAGAAAAAGGTCGCTGGGAAGAAAACTGGGATTGGTTAGTTTCTGCACAACAAACCCCAAGAAATGGTGGCGAATCTTGGGGAGGAAACGACACATTCAACCGACCACACATACAGATGGCGATGAGAAATCTGCACTCGAGATGGCAATCACAAAAGCAAGGTGACGTAATCGTTTTCCACGGCACAACACCTCCGTGGAGGGACAAGATTGGAGAACTGGTCGATAGAATTAGCAACTTAGACTATGAATTGTTTATCCAAACCCCGATCGGTTTGGTCCCTTACGGCCTTGAGGACCTAAATCCATGGGCTCATGTTGAAGGCCCAAATTGGATGTGGAATGGTGCGCCCGACCACATCAAAATACAATCAGATTTGGAAAAATTCGGCCTCGTTAACAGAAGAGTGGTCCTAATTGATATTTCAGATACCGAAGATCTACACAATCGCGTTTTTGAAACCCTAGGGATACAACCTGCTGAAAGAGACACTGAGGCTATTAAAACTAGGCAAATTATTGACAAAATGTGCGTACTTTACAATATCGATTATCGTGATGCTACAAGCATTATGACAGACTCTACATACGTCATGAGTAGAACAGGAAGAATTCGAAACGTAATCAATTCAAACGGAGTTCACATTGTTTCTCCTAGATTGGCGGAAGGTGGCCTATCACTGACCGTCGAAGGAGCAAAACTTCTTCATTCGTTGCGCAAGTACCCAATTCCCACAAATTTTGGAACGAAGAAAAAATCAGATTGCGATGGTAATGGACTTGCATGGGTCGTTGTAGACAGTGACGCAGAACCATTTGTCAAGCAAGGAAGAAATGTAATGCATGGTTTTGTCCTTGCTTGTGATGAATGGACAAGACCAGATGAAACTGTGCTAATTGTGAACCAATCAGGTGAATTGCTAGCAATTGGCCGGTCACAGTCGACACCAGAGGAATTATCGGCGTTCAAGAAAGGAATAGCAATCAAAGTACGAGAGGGGTGCCCCTAATAGGGGCATATTCATTAGCCCTTCAGTCTGTAATCGGTACATGGTCAAGGATTTGATTATCGAATCCACCGACTTGACCAAAGCCTACGGACCACATATTGCCCTAGATTCACTGAACATAGAAATCGAAAAAGGCGCTACTGGGTTGTTAGGTCCAAATGGGGCGGGAAAGTCCACTTTCCTAAAGACTATACTCGGGCTAATCCAACTGACATCAGGTGAAGGAAAGGTTCTGGGATACGATGTCAGAACCCAGGGCAATTTGATTCGGCAAAATATTGGATACATGCCGGAATATGATGCACTCAATCCCAACATGGATGCAATTCACCAAGTAAAATACAGCGGAGAATTGATTGGGATGAATCCAGCAGTAGCCCTTCAAAGGGCTCATCAAGCTTTAGATTACGTCGGATTGGGTGAGCAAAGATACAGGGAAGTGGAATCGTTCTCAACGGGTATGAAGCAAGCTACAAAATTGGCTTGTGCACTAATCCATGACCCTAAATTGATAATTGCAGACGAGCCGAGCAATGGCTTGGATGCAAAGGCTAGAGAATTCATGCTAAACACTCTCGAGATAACCGTGAATGAAGGCCAACGTTCGGTTCTCATGGCATCTCATTTGATGGACGATGTGGAAAGGGTTTGCGAGAATATCGTGTTACTACACAAAGGAAAATTGGCTGCTCAAGGAAAAATTGAGGATCTCAAAGCGATAGACAAAGAAGTCGAAATACATGTCTGGGGATCTGCAGGAAAAATGGAAGAAACACTCAAGGACAGAGGAATGAAAGTAAGGCGTGAAGGACGTGTTATGAGAATTGGTCACACAGGTGAGGATACCTATGGTAACATTCTACAGGCAGCAGCAGACGTTGGAACTCAGGTCAGAAGAATGCATGACCACGAAGCGACTCTCGAAGATTTATTTCTGGTAATCATGGAACGTTTAGGTCAGGACGTAAAGAGCACTGATGACCTACTGGGAGGGATTTAGATGCCGGATGATGACTTGGTTGGCGAAGAGCCGTTTGAGCCGGTTCAAGATAAGGTGGAAACCTATGGAGCAGAAACTCCAGTCACAGGTCAAACAAAAATGCAAGCGGCATGGTCAGCGGACACCGGAGATGAAGAGACGTCCGCGAAGGTAGCATCGTCTCCACAGGGCCAGATTTTTGAACAAATTTACACGCCTTGGGAAGGAACACTTAATCCAAGGTGGATGAGAAATTGGGCCATTTTGCGCCATCACATCCTTGGGATATTCAAGAAAGGTCACAGACCTTGGAACATCCCAACTAGGCTATTCATTTTCTTCGTGGTCATTGCGTCAATGACGGATGTAGCACTCGCTCTGCTATTCGGAATGATAGGCGAACCTACGTTGTATGACATATGGGGGGTTAACAGAGACAATTTATACGGACACGTAATGGGTTTCTTTCCTAGGAACATTTTGTACTACCCTATTGTAGCAGCGCTTTTAGTTGGTGGAATAATTTCAGAGGACAGGTCCCATGGAACAAGCGCACTTTACTTTTCAAGACCCATAAATCGGTTTGATTATACAGCGATGAAATTCTTATCCGTATGCTTGATTTTGTTATTCATCATCAATGGGACTTTGGCTGCCTACTACTTTGTCGACATCCTAGTAATGGGCAAAGGATGGGCTTGGATTATTGATACATTCCCAATGTTCTTAGCAGCCTTTGGATGTGGAATTATTCTTTCATTTACCTATACATCCATTGGATTGGCTCTATCGAGCATCTCTCGTGGTAGATTCTTCCCAGCGATTGGTCTAATTGCGATACTTATGGGGACTCGTTCGATTGCAGCAATAGTAGACGCATTATTCGAAAGGTCACTACTATACATCATCTCACCTTATGATTCTGTAGCTCATGTATGCCAAGCGCTAATTGGTACAGAGATGACCTATCAGCACCCGTGGGTTTGGAGCCTTGTCTCGGTTGTAATTATGAATGGATTAGCGTTGTACTTGTTAGCAAATAGGGTATCCTCAATGGAGGTGACTAGAGAATGATGCCTGACATGACGCAGCATGGAAAGGCTGAGACTGAACAATGGAATCCGCAACAAAATGTCCCTGTAATTATGTTCGACAGGGTTTCCAAAACATATGGAAGAATCAATGCACTAAACTCGGTTTCTTTGGGGATTTCGGGTGGGGTAACAGGAATACTAGGTATGAATGGAGCTGGAAAATCAACTTTATTCAAGTTGATGATGGGAAAAGTGAAACCCAGTTCTGGTGCTATCAGATTATTTGGCATAGACCCGTGGAAAAATCCAGCGCCATATTCGCGTGTTGGCTTTGTTCCAGAGCACGAAAAAATGTATGACTGGATGACAGCATTCGATTTCATTGTAACCTTTTCAAGACTTCACGGCTTAACAAGAAAAGAAGCCGAAAAAGAAGCGACTAGAGTTCTCACATTCGTATCACTCGCAGATGTAATGCACAAAAGAATAGGCCAGTTTTCTAAAGGGATGAGACAGAGAGTGAAAATCGCTCATGCATTGGTTAACGACCCAGAATTGATCATTTTAGATGAGCCATTACAAGGATGTGACCCATTAGCCAGAACCACGATAATGAATGTGATTAAGGAATTGGGAGCGATGGGAAGAACCGTTTTGGTTTCAAGCCATATACTGAATGAAATTGAGAGGATAACCGAGCAAATTGTAATCCTCCACCAGGGTAGAGTTCTCGCACTGGGTAACTCCCATGCTATTCGAGAGATGCTAGACCAACACCCGCACAAAATCTCTCTAGAGTGTGACGATCCTCGTGAATTAGCAAAGAGTGTGATAAAAATTGGTGAGGTGACAGGTATGTCGTTTGCCGAAGAAGGTAAACTTCTCATTGAGACAAATCACCTTGGAGAAGTTCACAAACAGTTGCCGAAGACCATTATCGAAAGCGGTAGGAAAGTAACCTCAATAGACAATCCAAACGATGACTTACAATCCATCTTGATGTATCTTACAGGGGGTTCTTCATGAGCAATCGTATGGATACAATCTGGTCGCAATTAGACAGAAAGTCGACCGCAATTGCAGAGTTTACTCTTAGGCAATACCGAACCAGAATTTCAACATGGGTTGTTATGATTGCATCCGTAGTCGCACTATTGCTCATTCTTCTATTCTACATCGAAGCGATGAATACTGAAATTGAAGCGATAGATAACGATGGAGATTCTTTTGATAGTGACGGAGATGGTTATCCGAACGGGCAAGAAAAATTGCTTGGGACAAATCCCGATTCAGCCGAAGATTTCCCCAGTGGTGTTGAACCGGACCCTCCTGAAAAATGGATTAACGAAGATGATATTGATTGGGATTCATTACAAGATGGAACAAATTACGTCGGAGCAGATGACGATGGTGACTGCTTGGAATATTACGATACATCAAGTCAAAGAGATACCAACGATAACGGAATCGAATGTGACATTATCGTCAACGTAGACTCGTTTAATTCTACAATATCTGTAATTTCAGACTCTGGGGTAGACGAGGATCCTGATGAAGACAAATATGGCAAAGAAGCAGGCCACAGAGCCTTCATCCTCGGAATTGGAAAGTTTGGAATCGTCTACCTTCTCGGAATTTTCTTACCACTCTTCCTTGCTACCGGGTTGATTAGAGAAGAGATGTCTGAAGGAACAATCCACTACATGCTTGCTAAACCAATTGCAAGAGGTGAGGTACTACTTTACAGAATGCTAGGATATATCGGAATCACTTGGCCATTTATTCTCGCTGTATGTATAGGATTATGTCTCATCACAGGTTTTACAGGTCCAAGCGACTCGCTGTTTAGGTGGCAAGATGTACCGGTTTGGATGTCGATTGCATGGGCTGCGATGTTAGTTTCTTTAGTATATGGAACAATCTTTTGTGGATTTGGAATAGTTTGGAAAAATGGTGTAATTCTTGCAATAATCTTCGCGGCGTGGGAATTGGGAATGGCATTTGTAACAATACTCACCGGAGGAGACTCATCAATTCGCTACATGTCTGTAATTGGATGGGGGATGATTATTGTCGATGCTGGAGCTGCTATCGGATGGCCGGACAATTGGCAATTGATAGAAATCGGTCTTTGGGGTGGTGGACATGGAGAAGAAAATTGGTTAGGAGAGGTTGCATTCATTCCTCTGCCAGGTGCAGAGCCCTTGAGTGTGTTTAGCGGAAGTCCAAACCTTGGTGTTAGCAACTGGTTAGCATTTGTAATTTCAACGATAGTTCTGATTTTCCAGGGAATCATGGCATGGTTTATCGGCCAAACAATATTCAAAGGAAAGGAAGTGAATTAATGAGTGACTCTCAAAGGTTCACTGGAGACTTATCGAGTCTATGGAAGTTACAGAACTTGCCTCCAATACACCACCTAACGTGGGATTGGTGGTGGTGGTTGGTAATGTTGGATGACGAGGGAGGCAACCCTGCTGGTAAGCAACTGATGGTTCTATGGTCGACAAAAGACAACCCCTTAGTCGAAGTAAACGGGCATCCGTGGAAACCTGTCGGGCGACCTGGATTCGATGATGATGGCGGTATTGCAATGGACGGCATGGTCGCCGCATGGTGGTATGATGGAAAGGAATTGATTGAACCACTTGTTTTGGAAGAGGGGCGAATTCTGGTTGTTTCTGAGGACCACCCGAAATGGCCATATTCCAAAGGCGGAATTGTTGCATCCCATACCGAAAGTGAATTCTCAATGGGACTGAATCCCAGTGAAGACCAGTTTTGGTTAATTTTGGAAACTGAGCATGGTAAATTTGACCTTAGAATGACACCGTGGAATAATGCGATGTCTAGTATGAAAGTCGCCCAAGCAGAATATGGCTTAGGCATGGGCTATGGAATTTCTAGACTTCATGGTGCACTTTGCTCAGGAACAATTGATGGTAGTGAAGTAAACGGTTCAGCATACTTCCAGAAAGTGTGTGTCCAAGCACCATCGCCACCATGGTTTTGGGGAATGCTGCACTTAGATGATGGATCATACATCGATTGGTTTGTACCACACGTTTCTCCAACACTGACAGCTAAAGATTCGCGACATTGGAAAAGAAGAGACATTACACACTATCCTCTTTCCATGGGTGGCCTGTTTCATGATGTATCGAGGCAGAGAAGTGAAAAATTCAGTGAAGTGAGAGTGGAAAGGACATGTAATGAGCATGGTTTACCAACTTTTCACGTCCATATGTGGAACGGAGTAACAGAAATCAGAATCGAAGCAAAATCAGTTACTAGAGCACACTGGACTTTCGACCAGCCCACTCGTGGTGGAATGAAATCTCATCTTACCTACAACGAGTATCCGCTAGAGGTCACAAAACTAGAAATTGATGATGAACAGGGAGTAAGAACCCGCAAGGATTGGGGAAGTATCCGAGGTAATGCAGAACACTCATGGGGACTACTTCATTGATAAAATCGCCACAAGGTTCATGACCGTCTAGGTACGGATAGTAATTAGGGGAAGTAAATATGTCAGATGAGGAAGTTACACCTGAGACTACCGAAGAAACCGCAGTCAGCACTGAAACTGAGGCCCCTACAGAGGCTGTTTCAAACAATGATTCACTTAGAGAAAAATTCCGATTAACAGGGGATGAAAAAATATTGAAGGATGTCAAGCCATCCATTTTCGCATTCCTTCCAATGTACTTGGTTGCATTGATTATACTTGGTGCTCACATGTTGTTTGGAATCGACTGGGATGCAAGCAGCGATGACAACATGCTAGTCAAAACCATGATTTTCTTGCTTGAAATTTCGGATATTGGTGAAATTGGATTCGTTATGGTGATGCTTGGAGTAACATGGTTTAACAGAATGTTGAATGGTTCTACTAGCGGAAAGTGGACAACAATTTTCCTATTGGTTGTTGCATTCACTCCACCAGTGCTACGATTGGATGATTTTATCGCTTGGATAATGGGCAAAGATGCAGGTTTCATCCCACTGGATGATTTCAGTTACTCATTATTCGGCATATTCTGGGCAGCTTTGTTTACCCTATTCACCGTATTTTATCAGAGGAGTTTCCACTACGCAATCACAAACCACAGAGTGATTTTCACACAGCACCTGATAATTCCTGGAGATGGCAGAAGAATCCTCTTCGATAACATCAACGAGGTTCGAACTCAGAGAACCATGATGGGCGCAATGTTTGGCTACAACACAATCATCTGTGACACTGGAAGCCAACTCGGAATTGGAGAAGATGCTATGTCAGTATCTGTTGGAAGTGCTCCAAGCAACACAACAACCGAAATTGGTGCCGATGGCCAAATTACAAAACCCCTATACAAGAAATTGTTTGCGTTTGTGACTTACCAGAGAACTCGCAAAATCGACCTTCCAGACCCAAGATTCTCTTTCTTCTGTATTACAAACTGGAAATCGATTGAGCAATTGTTGAATGAGATGCATCAAAGGCACAGCCAATCTGGGCAGTTGAAGGACTTGAAAGAGCAATTGACTGAACTTCATGATTGACACATAGGTTTCAAAAACCTGTTTAGTAAGCCAGCGCCATGAGCGAACTCATCCAGCAGGCTGGCATGGCCCTTTCAAGTGGACAATTTACTGAAGCAATGGAACTCTTTGACCAAGCAAGAGAGGCTGAACCTGATAACGCAGTTGCCCACTACGGATGGGCGGAAGCAGCATTCATGCGCCTTTCCATGGATATGGAAGAAGATGTACCAGCTGGAAAAATCATGCAGGTTTACAAGAAGGCTATGCAACTAGATGAAGAAAATCTAGAGTACGTTGCTTCCTTCGCAAACTTCTGTCTAGACTGTGGAAGAATTCCTATGGCAATCAAGGAATATCAGCGTCTTGAGAAGATGGCTGATCTCAATGAAATTCCTGTCGAAGATACACTATTCGATGCTAGTAGGCTAATCGTTGATGCGATTGAAAGGGTTGGACAAGGTAGAGACAACCCAATGATTCAACCATGGCTTAGGCAAGCTTTGGTTTGGGCTGTTGGTGGCCTAGGCTACTCTGCAGAAGATGCTGCAGCAGTCCTATCCTCCGATGAGTGAGGTGTAAACTGATGGGGAAGGCGCGAATCGCCTTCCGTTTTGGCCACTATGGTGATTGTTTTCACGGTAGCCAAGTGCAACCCGATGTCCCTACTGTACAGGGCACTTTCATGCACGTTTTCAAAAAGAAATTGAAATGGACAAATGAGAGAATGCCTGTTGCATTCTCAAGTCGTACTGATTCAGGAGTTCATGTTAGATTGAATGGTGGATTCATCGATATCGAACAAGAACGATGGGATGCGATGAAGGAAAAGGGATTCATGAAGGCTGTTGGACATCAAATTCCTGAAAGTATCTGTTTAGTAGATGCACGTCAAGTCTCAGATGACTGGTCTCCACGCAGAGCACTCTACCGAACTTATCGCTACAGAATGGAGTGTATGGAAGGTTGGACTGAACCCGAATTGAATGAATTCACAGAATTGTGTTCTCTATTTGTTGGAAAACACAACTGGGCAAATTTCTGTAGAAGAGAACCTGGTCGGACAACAACAAGAGTTGTAGAAGCGTGCAGGCCTTGGATAAATGATGACCGTATCATCGGATTCGAAATTGTTGGAGAAGCATTCGTTTGGAACCAGGTGAGAAGAATTGCAAATGCAATGTTAGCAGTTGTAACCGGCTACAGATCTGTTGAGAGAGTTATCGAGGCAAGAGATACACCAGAAACCGAAATCGACCTTGGCCTGGCAGACCCTGACTGGCTGATTTTATGGTCGGTAAGTTGGGATGGGATTCCAGATATAGACACTGAAGAGCCTACGATTCCTAAACCGGACCATTCGAGCAGAAGGTGGCAAGAAATCTGCCGACAACAACAGAAGGATATCTTGATCAGACAGTTTGACCTTATTCAAGGGAAATACTGACCCTGTCACCATCATCCACCGAACAGGATTCACGTAGGAAGACTCCTGCAATGACCTCAACAACGTCTTCATGGCGGGTTAGGTCTGGAATAAGAATGGCACAATCATGCACCTCGCCGTTAACTAAAAATTTCCCCAAGAAAGCTGTTGCTCCTCCAAAGGATACTCCGTCTCTGTCGAATCCTTTGATTCGATGCGCAGTTACATCGCTACTTTCTCCCTCTTCGAGACCAGCAGAAACTCGCAATTTCTTGTATTCCTTTAAGGAATCACCCTCGACGTGAACATTTAGAGTCCCTGGCCAAGCGCTGCGACCAATGATTGTCTTGAATTGCTCTTGGTAATGGTGTTGGGACATGAAGATATGAGCTCGTCCAAGCCCGGAAGACACAGTACCTTCAATCCGCATCGTTCGTCGCACATACCTCTCACTCATCACTGTTTGTAACCGAGCAAAACAACATGTACACCAACCACCTAGCCGATTACATGGCCGGGGACTTATCTTGGATGGAAGAAAGATATTCACATCTTAAAGAGCAATCACTACTATGGCAACCTCCAACTCTAGAGAGTGCTAACACCCCGAGGTGTACAATGGACGGAAAGCCAACAATCATGCTATCTGCAAACAATTACCTCAATCTGACAACCCATCCAAAAGTTGTCGAGGCATCTATTGCTGCTACAAGAAAATACGGCGCAGGAAGTGGTTCTGTTAGAGCGATTGCAGGTACAATGGATATCCACCTTGAGGCTGAAAGAAAAGTAGCTGAATTCAAAGGCGTTGAATCCGCATTAATTTACTCTGCAGGTTACACAGTAAACGTTGGATTGATTCCTTCTCTTGTTCAAGGAAAGCAAGACATAATCATCTCAGACGAATTAAATCACGGCTCGATTATAGATGGTGTTAGACTAACCAAAGCAAAGAGAGCGGTATTCCCTCACAACGACATGGGCGCC
>DAYA01000057.1 GCA_002506705.1 Euryarchaeota archaeon UBA550 | reverse complement strand
GGTAAACGCAATCAATACGATAATGAATGCTATGAAGAACCAAAGTACCCAGAAAATTGTGCTCACATTATCACCTCAGTCGCAATAGGTCAACCAGCCCGTGTAATCAGAAGACGCTTCGATAGTGTCTCCGTTCATAATGATTGGAATGATTGGTAGTCCAAGAGGCGCAGGGCCACCCGCTCTTCTGATACCTAGGTATTCGAAAGAAGCACCAGTTGACCTGTTTGCGTTTCTGTTGACCTCGATTGCAGTAGGGTCGAATCTGCTGGAGTGGCAGATGCAGAACATCTTGCTTCCACCGTCGTCTCCACCGCCCGGTGTCCAGTTGTCATCTGTCTGAGTGTTTGTTACAAGTTGCCATCCTGGGATACAGCACAGGTGTGTACATCTTGCAAAGCTCATGACGAGGTTGTTGTTTGGATCGAAGACTTCCGAGTTTCCAAGTAAGAATTCAGTTGCGTGGCCTACGTAGTTACCACCGATGTCGTAACCTGCCATTTCTTGGAATCTTGGTAGGTTGTCTGCGACGGGCTTGCCTGAGTTTTCAGCGTGAGGTACGTAGTTGACGATTACAGGTAGTCCGTTCCAAACACCTTGAGCGCCAGCCATGCCAACGTTTGAGTTAGCGGCTTCAGATTCGAAATCAGATTTCATCATTGGTTGTAGGTGCTTTGCTCCATACCATGCTTCTTCTTCACGACCCTTTGCCCAGTAAAGAACTGAAGAGTCTCCTCCTCCACCACCGGATGGTGGCATCAGGATCGC
Organism: Euryarchaeota archaeon UBA550; assembly: GCA_002506705.1. GTDB lineage: Archaea > Thermoplasmatota > Poseidoniia > Poseidoniales > Poseidoniaceae > MGIIa-K1. Next base: position 1,913 of record DAYA01000057.1, on the reverse strand, counting down.
TGCGAAACCTAAAGCTCCAAGCGTTGCTGCTAGTACACCACCAGCAGCGTTGAATCCGTAGCGCATGAATTGCCTGCGGTTTACCGAGACTTCACCGAGTGAACCTAGAACTGAGTCCTCGAGTGATGGTGCTGGTCTTAATCTCCTGTCGTCCATAATATCACCACTTGTATTCTCTCCAATCCTTCTGATGTTCAGGGATGTACTTGTTCTGGCTGTGCTTGACAATGATTGTATCAGGCAACACGAATTTCAGATAGATGATTCCCATCATGATTAGGGTTGTAATGCCCATGGCCATGTGGTAGGATAGTTGCTGTTGGTCCCAACTAGAGCCGTTTAGCAGCCCGTATAGCATGGTTCCAAACCAGTACAATGCCCAGAAAATTCCCCATGAGAAGAAGAATATGGTGAGAGCAGATTTGCCGGATGGTGCCAAAGATGCTGAGATTATTGTACCTGGCTCTGCTGGATTGAATACTCCGTGGTTGATTGCTGCATCCATCTGTTCTTCAGTGAGTGATGCGTCTTCTAGTGCTGTGCGAGCATCCTTGACGCTCACCTTTCCTGCAGCGACCTTCTCAAGTAGTTGTGTGATCGTGTCTTTCGCCATCACTGGTCACCTCTTCTGTTAATCTTGTATCTTAGTCTCAGCAAGTTGCTGCGGCCTTTGTAGGATGTTGAGAATCCGTACCTTAGAAGTAGCCCACAGAATACAATCACTGCGATTACAGCTCCGAATCCTAGTAGTCCAAGCCAGTGTGCTCTGAATCCAGCACCAAGTGTTGAGATGTCTATTTCTCCCGCCTTACTCTCTGGTGCTTGTGGGGTGCCGCTTCCTGCGATTAGAGTTCTTTCTCCTCTCTTATCATCTTCTGGGGCTTCGATTAGGTTGAATACAATCTGATTCCAATAATCTCCAGCAGGTCCATCTGCGCCATTGACTGCGTTTCCACTGATCCAGAAATCTACAGTAGTCCCGCTAGAATTGTCGGCAGGTGCGGTCCATGTAAGTTCGAAAATTCTGGAGTTAGGTGACTGGTGTGTCCTGGTTGCTGCATCATCTTCCCATGCTTCGCCATCACCAGACCATTCTCCTGCGCTAACTCTGGCAGAGAATCCACCCATGTTGGTGTCTGGGCCGCCGATGACTTCCAGTCTCATGTCATATACCTCATTTGCAACCCATGTGTAAGGGACTCCAACAAGGATTACCATAACATCGTTACTCGGCTGTTCTCCGTGACACAAACAACCCTCTTTGGCTACGTCATCGATTGTTTCTCCGTTGTGGGAATGACCACCTGCGCCAATGCCGTCTGGATAGGCATTGGTGATGCCCGGCAAGAGCATCAAAGTTACAAGCACCATAGGTAGGAGACTTCGTTGGAAAACCTTCGACATTAGCATCGCCAACCCCAGTGTTTAATCGGACTTGGATTGCGCCTATAATCGTTCCCTGCATTTTCGTCTAAGGGTTGCCGAGCAGTGTAACATTTTGGCATGTTTTTTTGCCTAAACATCCAAAGGCAAATCCTATGTTTATTTCCTCCTTGGTGTGGCTATGTCAGACCACCCTTTTGAGAACACCTATGACCTCTCAAATGAACAACTTATCAAATTAGAGGAAGCAGAAGAAGAAATGCTTAGAAATAATCTAGGGAAATCTGAAGAAATTCTTCTCGAAATGTTAGAAGATGATGATGAATGTATACCGGTTTTGAACAATTTAGCGCATTTGTACGGAAGGCATTTTTCTGATTTTGAAAAAGCTGTAGAACTCTATGACAAGGTTCTGTCACTTGAGCCGGACAATGCTTGGGCCAGGGACGCTAGACGTCGCTATCAGAGATATGTGGGCAGAGATTGAATAACCTCCTCGGGAAGGGCCATTCATGGATGGCGCCCAAATC
>DAYA01000033.1:9221-9650 GCA_002506705.1 Euryarchaeota archaeon UBA550 | reverse complement strand
ATTCCAGGAACAATAACCCAAGTTCAGGGAACAGGATTGTTACTCTCTGCAGAATTAGACCCTGAAAAGATGAAGGTCGTTGGATTCGATGACGTAGAGGTATGGTGTCGAAAGCAAGGACTTGGCGTTATTCATGGAGGTATTAACGCTCTAAGGTATACACCTCACTTCAACATAACAACTGAGGAAGTCGATCTGGTAATCGACGTCACCCGCCGTGCAATAATGCACTTCTCTCAGTAATCACTGACCAGTAATCAAGTGGTGTAGAGTCCTTACATGGATTCCAGTTGCACCGTTCTTGACCATCTTGTTGGTCTTCGCACCCCACGCTGTACCTGCGATGTCAAGGTGAGCCCATGGAATCTGCTCATCGGTTCCTGCCTTGTTAGGGATAAACTGCTTCAAGAATGCTGCTGCTGTGTTTGA
>DAYA01000033.1:0-8881 GCA_002506705.1 Euryarchaeota archaeon UBA550 | reverse complement strand
CCACCCCAGCGGCCTGCACCTAGGTTTCTAACATCGGCGATCTTGGAATCTGTCATTTCCTTCTCAAACGCCTTGAATAGAGGCATTGGCCATGCGATTTCTCCACAGTGCTCTCCAGCTTCCTTGATCTTGTTTCTCAAATCGTCATCGTTTGACCATAGACCGCTTGCTTCGTGACCAAGTGCAACGACACAAGCGCCGGTAAGAGTTGCCAAATCGATGATGTATGACGGGTTGAGTTTGGTTCCAGTGTACCATAGACCGTCAGAAAGAACAAGTCTGCCTTCTGCATCGGTGTTTAGAACTTCAACGGTCTTACCAGAGTATGTCTTGATAACGTCACCAGGGCGTTGAGCGTTGGATGATGGCATGTTTTCTGCCATGCATGTGACTCCGATTACTCTGTCCTTGTGACCGCTTGCGACTAGTGCCTTCATCAAACCAAAGGTAGTGGCAGAACCGTGCATATCGTACTTCATTTCATCCATTGAGGGCGGTGGCTTTAGTGAAATACCACCTGTGTCGAATGTGATACCTTTTCCGACGATACATGGGCTCGGACCATCCATATGTGGGTTAATTTCGAAGATAACCATGCACGGCTTTCTTGCTGAGCCCATACCGACTCCAACCAATCCTCCCATTCCCATCGAAATGGCTTGCTCGTAGTTGATGATTGAAACCTCGACGTTGTCGTGTTCGTTACCAAAAGCGATTGCTTGTTCAGCAAACGCCATCGGGTACAAGTCGTTAGGTGGAGCATTCCCTAGATCTCTTGCGAGGTAGACACCAGATGCCACTGCTAGAGACAGATTTGCCGATTTCTGAAGGGCCTCGGTCTTGTCAGCTTCACAGGTTACGTGAGCTTCGATTTCACCATCATCAGAATCATCATCCTCGTCCTTTGACTTGTACTTGTCATAGGCATAATCTCTGAGAATCATGCCTTCTACGAAAGCGCCCATGTGGTCACCTTCTAATCCAGAAAACTTGACCGTAATCGTCTTTCCATGAATCTTTGAAAGGCTTGCAGTGACCTTTGCACCAGCTTCTCGCATCGACTGAAGGTCTGCATCATCAGACTTACCTAGTCCGATTAGTAGTGCCTTGCCGCCATCAGTCCCCGCAAGGGTCATTGCGGTTCCAGATTTTGCTTTGAAGTCGCCTGCACCCAAGATGGTGTCAATTTGGCTCTTTAGGGCTCTTGGGACTCCTCCTTCGCTACCTGATGGCATGTTTTCACTGTCTTGCCACAATGGAAGAACAAGAGTTCCGTTGATGTTGTCGTTGGTGTTTACTGATACCTGCATTGGCTCACCTAATTGCTCCAATCGTGCATGGCACTTGAAGATGCGCCTAAATCGGCTCATTCCACTAGTTCTGCTTCCAAAGGAACTTCATCGTCCAAATCGAACGGCTTCTCTTCCCTTGACCACCAAAATGCGAATGCTACGACGAAAATTGGTATTGCACCCGCTTGCAAAATCCACAGCAGAGTCTCTACAGACTCAGAGAATAATGTTGACACTTCAGGGCTTCTATCTACGCTTTCATTGACCCATTGCGATGAGTTAACCGCCCGCTTCTGATAGTGAAGTCGCCATTCTCCTCCTTCTTCGTCAAAGCCGCCGCTAGAAACAGAAACCGAACTGCTAGCATTTGCTATGAAATTGTCCGATTCCCACAGGACATTATCTCCATCAACATATTGAAGTGTAGCGTTTTGTGTACTTGCACGACCTTGATTCGCAATTGTGAAAGATACTTTTCCATCGTCTATGCTTAGAGAATCTACGACTAGACGCGCTCTCCAGTACCAAATGTTGTCAATTAGATAGCGCATTACATCCAACTCTTCGCCAAGTCTTTCGTTAACGTCCTCGAAGGTACCCGGCAGGAATTGGTCATCATCGGTCTCGAAGGTGAAGGTCGGGAATCCCATTACACCATATCCGTAATCTCTGCTTGTTCCACAATTCGGATAGAGACCTTGGTTTGCGTTTTGAATGGGTATGTCTGAGATTCCTGCGTTTACTTCATCCCTAATTCCATGAAACAATTCCCAATCAGGTGGTTGTTCAGGCCACTTGCCCCAAGGATACAGCATAATCCAAACTCCAGTATGCATTGTGACATACAGATCTGCGTCTTGAACGACAGTGTTCATGTAAACAGAGTTTGCTTTTGTTTCAGGTTCACTAAATGGGCCTGTTCCTGGTGCAAATGGGTCACTCGGGGAGCAGTCGTCCCAATAATGGTCATAATTCCTGTTGAGGTCGATTCCTGTCGGAACTGGTTCACTAGCAAACGGATTTGCAGTAGTAGTTAGATTCTGATTGTGGCGTGTATCGAAGTCATTTCCATCTGGATTGAGCATTATTAGAATGTGAAGTTCGGTATTTTGTAGTACTTTGATTGCCTCTTCATTTTGTGCATTCCACTCATTGATGTACCATTTCGCTGTTAGCCATGCCAAAGCCGTTCCAAGGTATTCATTACCGTGATGGCCTCCGTCAATGTAGACTATTTCTTTTGCACTTCCGTTTGCTTTAGTTTCCATTGACCAATCTGAGAGAACTACCATCCAGAGCTCTTTACCAAGGAAAGATTGTCCAATACTCGAAAGTTGAACGATGTCCGGGTTATCGTCAGACCACTGATTGACCTCTTGGGTCAAGGCAGCCCATGACATGTAGATGTGATTGTCAACTGGCTCACCTGGCCAATTCTGCTCGGCAGATGCTAGCGCAGGGGCGACAATTAGCACCGCAAGGAACACAGCTATCCTACGCATTGTCACGTCCAAGACTACTTCCTCCATCAATCTGACTGTTATTTTATTCACGTGTCGGGTCAGAGGTTATATCACATGAGAATTTCATTGATTTATGGTCGTTATCGAATGCCCGCATTGTGATGAAGAAATCGAAATGGATGACGACGCATATGGATTGTTTGCCTGTCCTTACTGTGAAGGCGAATATGAGTGGGGTGAAGCTCCAAAGAAGCGTTCACGTACCACATCGAGACAAACAAAGAAAACTACGATTTCAAGCGTATACATGTACAGTCCGCTCAGTTTTGGAAAACTCGCTACCAGCACAATGCTACTATTCATTGTGATTATTGGACTAAACTCGAATTCTTGGTATGGATACAGTTACGAAGATGGTGACATTGAATTTGAAACTAATTTTGGGCTAACATATCAGGAAAATATCCTCACAAATGATGAAGCAACAACAGGGAATTGGGAACAAACTGACACGTTTTCAAGCACTACGGGCATGATTTCAAGTTTTGAAACCCAAGCAGAATTGGCAGAGTTAGAGAAAGAATGGGTCATAGAATACTGCAGCGATAGTAGCAATGCTTGGGGTGAAACCGAAGAAGAGTTTGACGCACGTTGCGATGTTATGAAGATCGCTGCAGATGAGTCCGTAGAATGGTGGAGTTCTTGGGATAGTGCAGGTGACATCCTATTTTTCATTTTGATTATATCCGCCTTCATATTATTCACTCTTGTAGCGATGAATTGCGCTTCATTGCTTAATCATCTTGGTTGGCTTGACACAAACGATTCGATGATGACCAACTTCAGAAAAGCTGAAAATTTGGTTGGTCTCATAACTTATTCACTTATATTGCTGGGCATCCTAATGTACTGGATTTTCATACCAAATCTTGATGGTTTATGGGATATCAATGATACAAGTGCTCCGAGTGGTTTGTCGAGCGGTCTTGGCCTTATTTGGTGGTCAACTTTGTTACTGACTTTGATATGCTTGACTACTACATCTATTGCCGCTACAAAGAAAAATTGATTGGATAAAATCCAATTGAAAATTTAAATTTCCAATTGGCAAATATTAATTTAAAATATAGGAAAACAAAATGGGTGCAACGATAGTTGCATCTGATTCAATAACATGCATTGGAGTGCTTGGTGCTAATTTACCCCAGGTGATTTTCTCACTAGGCGGAGCACCCGAATAACCGCCATACGAGGTTGTAGATTCTGAGACCTGAGCAAACCAGCCCCAAAGAGGTGCTTCTTCCTGTAGGTCTTGTCTAATCATTGGCACTACACAAATCGGGAAGTCACCTGCAATCCCACCTCCAATCTGAAGGAACCCTATGGGATGTTCTGCAGATTTGTACCACTCAGCGAGGTGAATCATGTAATCAACGCCTGTCTTAACCGCAGAGCGATCAACAGCTCCTTTGATACAGTGAGCGGCGAATATATTTCCGAGGGTTGAATCTTCCCAGCCTGGAACATAAACAGGTATATCTGCATCTCTTGCTGCAACCAACCAAGAGTCTGTAGTCGGAATTTCTGGCTCTAAATCGTCTAGGATTGCCATCAAGTGCTCATGTGGGAAGGCCGATTTAGCCTTCCATTGTTTGATTATCTTGTCTTCAATATGACGAATTGCCTCTGTCTCTGGGATACATGTGTCAGTAACCCTGTTGAAACCCTGTTCGTGCAATTCTGCTTCATCTGCTTCGCTTAGATTACGCCAATTTGGGATTCTTTGATACTTTGAATGGGCAACTAAGTTGAACACGTCTTCCTCTAAGTTAGCCCCTGTACACGTTATTGCGTGTATTTTTCCGGCTCTAATCAATGGAGCCAAAGAGCGCCCAATTTCAGCAGTGCTCATCGCACCTGCCAAGGTGACCATCAAGCGTCCTCCTTCATTGAGAAATTTGTCTAGAGATTGGGCGCAGTCGCGCAAAGCGCCCGCATTAAAATGATGGAAGTGACGGTCGACAAAACCTCTGACTCCACCATTGACTTGCTCGGTTAGGAACCTTTCAACACGCTTCCTTCTATTGATTTCCATTTCTGGAAAATTTCCTCTAATTTCAGATTCAATGACTTCAATTATTCTTGCAGGGTCGGTATTTCCACAAGAAAATGCATCGACTGCAAGAAGACCGGTGTCAGAATAACAGTGAGCGCTAACGTGGCTTTCATCTAGGAGCACAACAGAAGCAAAACCGGGTGGAGAGACCGTTCCATCAAAACTCTCGATGTGAGAATGTACCCTCCTTGCTCCTGAAGCATCTACAGCCTTTTCCATCACCGCTAGCATCCAATCACCGTCGATGCCAACTGCACCGGTGCAATCCAGCATTATGTGTGAACCGTGTGCCATGATTTCACCTCAAAGTAGCAATATGTGCAGCCGCAATCTTTGTTGCAATCATCGCTGCGGTGAATTGAGTTAAAGGGGTGTCCTCTTGAGGAACAATTTCGTTCACGTCGGCGCTAATTACGTTACAATTTGCAAAAACCGTCTCTATCGTTTCAACAACATGCCAGAAGGTTAGTCCGCCAGGCACTGGAGTCCCAGTTGCTGGAACCAAAGAGCCATCCAAACCATCGATATCGACAGTCAAATGAACCGGCCCGTCGATATTTTTGATTGATTCCAACCATCCTGACCATGCCTTGGGACCTGTGCAAGGACTCATGATGTCTCGAGCGAACCAAGTTTGGATTCTCTCATCATTATCAATTAATGTCGCTTCTTGCCGGCAATATGCCCTAATTCCCACTTGATGGACTGCAAGTGCTCCCTCGTCCAAAGACCTGGCTATCGCACAGGCATGCGAGTAAGGCTCCCCATCCAATTCATCGCGCAGATCTGCGTGTGCATCGATTTGAACTAAAGTCACCTTTTCCGGGCAACCGCGCAATAATCCAGGTAGTATACCATGCTCTCCGCCAAGGAAAATTGGGAATGCTCCGCTTTGATAGTGCTCAGACGCATATTTGCCAATCCCGTCGAGTTGTTCTTGGAGCGTTGCCCCTTCTCCATCCCAAGGCTCAGCAGTACGAATAACCCGGCCTGCAGGTAACTCTTCTTCCAACAAGATATCGTACAACTCGACTTGAGCTGAGGCTTCTATGCAAGCGGCAGGACCTTCAGAGGTTCCTTGTCCGTAAGAAGTGGTGAGTTCATATGGGACTGATGCTATAACAACATCAGCAGGACCCCCAGGGTCAGGCAACCCGAGGAAATTACCCTCCGCGAACTGCTCATCCATGCACTTGCGGGTTGGATTTCCCCTTTGAAGTGCTCGATTGGGCCAAAATCATCGCTGGGTTAATTAGGGACTTCGACCTATACATATTACTGCGCAGCGGAGTAAAGTGCGGCAGCCGGTATCTAAGCGCGAGGTGATTGAATGGGAATGACAATGATGGAATTAACCGAAGCAATAAGACAACATATCGACATGGAAATGGACCCTGAAGTCGCTGGCGGTATGGCAGAGCACGCACTCGGTTTCTTCGGATTCTATGACCGAATTATCGATAATGCCCTAGAACCTACAGACCGCAACTTGTTCTACATGTTCCAAGATTATGATCTTCTAACTACCGAATCAGAGGAAACTACCCTGTGGGATGGACGCGAGTGGAGAATTCACTACTGGCGCTTCAAGCCAGAACTCAGAGAGCGTGTTGAAGCTTACATGAACCGCGAAGTCGAAGTTGTAGAAGTAGACCCATTCGGAGATGTTTACGGCGACGCTGGAAACATTTGGATGAGAGAAGGAGACAAGCCAGTCAATCCAAACGCATTCACTTCTGACCATTGGGGCTAATCATAGCCCCCAAAGTCTTGAAGAGTAGCGGGCTCACCATAGTACCATGAAGGTCAAAGCAGGTCTGCTAGTTGTGCTGTTTTTGGTATCGGTGATACCAATTGCAAATGCAGATGAGACCACACCTGTCAGGATAAACGTCGATTGGGGTGCAGAGCACGCTTACTCGATATCCGGAGATGTTGATTTATCCGAAATCAATGTCACTCATTTGCGTGGGTCAGAATCATTGGATTTAGACCTAATTTACGACACGACCGGAGATGATTTGCGAGTTGTTGCTAATACATCACTTTCTCATGGCGACGTCATTACCATACAAGCAGGCGCTGTTTCAAGAACCGTAACTGTAGGTTTGTGGGGCCAGCCACTTGCTGACCATGAAGTCACACTTAATTCACAATGGGAGATGGATCAGGAGTGGGACAATGAAAATGGCACACAGGCCTACAATCTAATCTTCAACGGCCAAGGTTGGCAGCAAAGAATCGGCTCAAGTCTTGAATCATGGGAAAGAGGAAATGGAACTCTATTCATAATTTCAAACACTGCTGAGAGCAGTATTTCGATGATGATTGATTTGAATTCTGTTTGGAAAAATGAAACCACCGTGGACGGTCTAATGATTGCTCAGACCTTCGATGCAAGAGGCGATGGAACAATTGGAGTTGGAAATGATGGAGAGGAAGGAGACGTACAAATTCTTGGGGTTGTTAGCGATGCTTGGATTAACCGCTCAACTCTAAATGGAGTGGTTGACGAGAGATTCAGGCTGGAAGCTAATGGAACAATTTCACTCAATGCGAGCGAGGATGGGGAAATGATGGACCTAAGTGGCGATCTAGCTGTTTTGCTGATTGAAACTTGGGATTCAGACGGAGTTAGGCGATTATCTCACACCCAATTCGAGGCCACTGCTGATTTAGTAATGGAAGACAATGATACGAGGATGGATATCACGCTGAATACCTTTGAATCACTAGAAAGATGGGAAGACGGGGTTCGTGTAGACCATTTGAACAAAATGATTGGCGAGGGCACATTTGGCTTCTCAGGCGAAGATGAGAATGCTAGCGTGCAGATTAACGGCACAATCCATGATTTCCACCAAGAGCAAGAAGACGGTATGGTTACTGTAGACGACCTTCACGTGGACGGAATTATCACCGGAGATGCTCAGGGCACATTCGGAGTTGTGAGGACTATTGAAGATACAACAACACAGGCAAACGAAACCGGAACAATGTTTGACGTGATTATCGTTCACCAAGAAGATTGGTTCAATATCACGGGAATTGCTGCCCTTCCTAACTCAGATTTAGGAGCCGGTGCTCATCACAATGAGTCTTGGTCATATGATGCGAAGCAGGCTGATTGGGAAAATAGAACCATTCGAACAGTGTGGAGCCAGACGGGACCTGACCCGAGCAGTGGAGATACAATCCATTCTAATTCTCCAATCCAAAATTCTCCTGAGGCTCCAACAGTTGAGGAAGGCATTGGCGACATCAGCATCAGCAGAGAGACTGGGTTTGCGCCAATTGATGCAATGACTGGAGACGTATTCGTCTTAGATCAACAAGATGGGATGGTATTGACTATTACCGCAGGAGAGGCTGAGGTCGTTGAGATGGATGGACACATGGTAGACACTGTTTCGTGGACTGGTACATATTCCACAGATGTTGAAGGTACTGCATTTGGTAACCTGATTGTCGATGGACCATTATCTGGACTTAATGTCAAGATTGAGAGACAATTCCAGATGGAATTTGGTGAGGATGGTGAATTGGTCAATTTGACCGAAAACCAATCGGTAAACCGTGTGATTTCACCTTCGATAATATCTGCAAGCGATAATACTGCCCCAAGTGTAGATGCGATTGCATTATCTCAAGGAGTGGTTGTTGGAGAAAACGGGGCACCTGGTTACCTTGAGGTAACCGTTTCCGACATTGATTTCAATATTGTAAGCGTATTTGCCGACACTACATCTATTGGCGGTTCGGCTCAATTGTCTTTGAACGATCGCGGTCTGAACGGTGACAGAGTTATCGGCGACGATATATGGACTGCAGAAATCACTGTTCCAGGACTTCAGGTCGGTGAAATGCCGGTTATTGTTACTGCAACAGATGCATTCGATGCAACCGATTCAGCAGATTCCAACATTACTGTACTGAACCAAGCACCTAGACTGACTGAAATCGAGATTGTACCTTCAATCGTCCACAGAGGAGAAGCAATCCTAGTCAAC
>DAYA01000030.1 GCA_002506705.1 Euryarchaeota archaeon UBA550 | reverse complement strand
TGTTACGGTATATTCTATCTTCAGGACGCTGCCGTACCAACGTCCCGTCGATGGCAACATCGCTGTCGCCGATTTTGAATTCAATAGAATTCTTGCCGAAGATGACCTCACGACCTTCTTCGAGCATGGTGATGGTTTCTCTTGTCTCGTCTACGACTAGACCATTTCGACCAACAAAGGTCGAATCTGGAGAAGATGTAACTGTCATGTTACGTCCAATCCAAGATTGATTCAAAGGTGCGCTAACCATCTTATCGCACCTCCACATTGAATCCGTTGTTCTGAAGCACCGCTGCAGCCTTCTTCTTGTGATCTCCTTGAAGTTCGATTACGCGGCCCTTCACCGTTCCACCAGCTGCACATCTGTTCTTCAGAAGTTTAGCAAGTTGGTTGATGTCGATTGCAGAATCATCAATTCCTTCGACCTTGGTCACAATCTTGCCATAGCGGCGACGGTCGGTGCTGATTGTGGCCTTTTGCTGCTCCTTAGCGATCTCCTGACAGATGCATAATTCATCTGGGAGTCCACATACGTTGCAGATTGCAGCCATTCTCATTCACCTCCTTTTATTCTAATTTGATTTGTATCACTGGGATGCCATTTTGGTCTTAATTCGTGCAATTGAGCGGCGTGTTGCCTTGAATGCGCCCATGTTTGATGGTGTACCACCAAGTGATTGTTCAGCACGAAGTTGCAAGAGTTCTTCTTGCAGTTCTTCTAGTCTGTCAGCGAGCGCTTCTGCACTCATTGATGCGATTTCTCTGTTTGAAACGTGGGTCATTCTGATGCCTCCTCGTTTCCGGATTCTTCGCCAGCTTCTTCTGCATTCATGCGAAGTTGCTCTTCAGAATAGATTGAAATTTCGTGCGGTAGTTTTGTTCCCTTGCGCATGATTGCTACTGTTACTCCGATTGTACCTAGTTTCTTGATACAGACTGAGTATCCGACATCCATGTGCTGTAGTGCGGTTTCTCCACAGTACTTGACGTGTCCACGAATGAACTTCTGAGTTCTGTTTCTGCTACCTGTCAACTTTCCTGCAAGTGTGATGATAACACCACGTGCTCCTGCTTCCATGATGTTCAGAGCAGCGGAGTGTCCAGCACGGCGGTAGTACCAGCCACGCTCCATAGCGCTTGCAATCTTTTCAGCCATAACCTGCGCATTCAATGCTGGGTTCTCGACTTCATCGACCTTTAGTTTTGGATTTTCGATACCGAATCTCTCATCCAACTGCTTTTGCAAGTCGTTGATGATCTTACCCTTTCGTCCGATGACCATACCTGGGCGTTCTGCCTTGACTACAACCTCAGTTCCAGCTGGTGTACGGCGGATATCCAATCCACCAAATCCTGCTTTCTTTGTGTTGTTCATCAAGAACTCCTTGACCAGATGGCGCTCGACGTTGCGGTCGATAATGCGTCTTAGTGTACTCTTATTGTCGCTCATGATATTCACCTCAGAAGTCGTCCTCCAACTCGTCTTCGACTCCGCTGAAGTCTTCTAGGAATAATTCGAGATTTACTCGGTAGTGGTTCTTAGGAGATGCACGTCCACGAGCACGTGGAGTCCATCCTCTCTTGATTGTACCACGGTGCGCTGCACAGTGGGTGATTACCATCTCTTCAGGATCGATGTCTTCGTACTGATGTCTTGCATTTTCCATGCAACTCTCAAGTAACTTGATCATGATTCTGCTAGCCTTTACAGGATAGCGACCTGGTCCAACTCCGCCCTTGCGGTGACCGACCATAGATGGTCCTGAGCGCTTGCGCTTCTTGTTTCCAGAACCAAGTCTGAATGGAACTGCAGTAGCCTTCTTTCTGATGTCAGGCCTGTCGCTGTCAATCTTCAGTACGTTGTTTAGGAAAGTGATTGCTTCTCCTGCAGTTTGGTGCTTGATTGCACGTGCGATTTCGAAGCAGTGCTTTACGTGAACATCTGCTTCTTTAACACGAGCTGTGGCAAGGCGGCTGCCTTGTAGCAACTGGGTGTAACCCTTCTGTGGTAGTTCCTTGCGCTTTGAGCGGCGGTCCATTTCTGATTTCTTCCAACCCATTATACTCACCTCACTTCAATGCTACGTGTGACGAAGAGCGGGTCGCACCGACACCAGGTCCAGAGTGTGTGACACTCTTACGGGTCAATGCGAACTCTCCTAGATAGTGACCTATCATCTCTGGCTTAACATCGATTTCAACGAAGTTTTGTCCGTTGTGAACTGCGATTCTCTTGCCTACAAATTCCGGTAGAATTGGAACGTCACGGCGGTGTGTACGGATGGTACGTCCAGTAGAACGGCGTACACGGTCGATGAAGTGCTCGTTTTCTGGAGATAGTCCACGGCGGATAGATCTCCTTGCACGGCTGCTTAGTAGAGTTACTACAGATGGGGCACTTGGGTCATCCTCAGGTGGCCAAATTGGCATAGCCTTGAGTTCTTCGACCTCGTATCCTCTGTAAGTGAATTCTTTCTTCTTACGACCTGTTACTGTTGTGCGCTTCTTACGAGCCTTTCTTCTGCTCGCCTTTGGGGTCATGAATGACTTCTTCTTCTTCGCCATATTATCTCACCTCAAACCTTCTTGCCGCGGCCTCGTCCTGTGCGGCTTGGTGCTATGTTACCCACCTTAGCACCTGGTGGGGTGCCACGAGCAACAGAGCTTGGACCGTGAACAGCTTGGTGGTTACCTCCACCATGCGGGTGGTCAACTGGGTTCATTGCAACACCACTTACGTGAGGATACAACTTACCACGTGCCTTAGCCTTGTAGTGAGCTGCACCCGCTGTGCGAAGTGGCATCTCTCCACGACCGTGACCTGCTAGTACTCCGATTGTTGCACGGCAGTTACCTGCCATGTCCTTGGAGACACCTGATGGAAGTCTAACTCTTACCTTGCCACCATCAAGATGTGCTTCGATGGTTGCTGAGTTACCTGCAGTTCTTGCAATCTTTCCACCATCGCCTGGGCGTAGTTCTAGATTGTTTACTGCTGTTCCTTCTGGAATGTTCCTGATGGAAGTAATGTTACCAGGTCTCAAAGCAACGTTGTCACCGATAGCGACTGTTGAACCGATCGAGATACCTTCTGTTGCAACGACTAGATTTGTCTGACCGTCTGGTAGTTTTACACGTGCTAGAGGAGCAGTGTGTACAGGACTGTGAACCAGTTCTGTAACTTCAGCAACTACATCCTTTGCACGCGGCATTGTGTTTGAACCGGGGAATCTGTGGCTTGCCACGCGGTAACGTGGTGAGCTTCCTTTACGCTGTGAACGTGTTCTCTTACCCATAATATCACCTCATCAGAATGCGCCAAGACGCATTGCAGCCTCATCTGCAAAGTAGCCCTCAGCGAGTTTGACACTCGCTAGCTTTCCGTTCTTGGTATTGCGGACGTTGACCTTGTCAACTTCAGCATCGAATAATTTCTCAACCGCTTCAGCGATTTCAGACTTGGTTGCACTTCGGCGAACGATGAATTCCAAGCGGTTTCCGGAAGTTCTTGCCTCCATTGCCTTCTCAGTAATCCAAGGTAGCATAATTACGTCATACGGATTTACCATTCATCACACCTCCTCAATTCAGTGCCTCCACTGCTGCCTTTGTGAAGACAGTTAAACGACCTAGGTCTCCACCAGGAGCAAGATGCTCTGCGGATAGGTCCTTAGCGGCGACAACGTCGACGCCTGGAAGATTTCTTGCAGCCTTTGCTAGGCCATCCTTGTTTGCAACAACCAAAAGAACGCTCTTTGGAGTCTTGTGGACTCTTCCACGCATGGTTGCCTTTCCTGCTCTGATCTTGCGACCGTCACGAGCACGACGTAGGTCATCTCCTAGACCTAGAGCCTCGAAGATTGCGTTAACCTTGCGAGTTCCACCGTTTAGGTTGAATGCTTCAATGTCAATTTTCTCTCCGTTTTCGGAGTAGTCCCCTAGTACTATAGGTAGTGAAGAGATTTCTTCAGCGAAGCGGTGTCCACGACCAGAAACCATCTCGATGTTTGTTGTTGCTGCTAGAGCAGAGTTGCGAGCAAGTCTGCGCTCATTGCGGTTCAACTTGCGAGACCAGTCTTTCTCGACTTTTGGTCCGTGAGCTCTGCGTCCACCTAGTGTGTGTGGGTTTTGTGCACCACGGCGTTGTCCAGTTCTTCTCATGATTCTGGATACACCACGACCCTTGCCCCACCATTCTACGGAGTGCTTCATACCGCTCATTGGCTTGCGCTTTCCAACGTGTGGGTTGGAACCGTATGCCTGGCGTCTGTTTGCACGAGCGCTAGCGACGGCAAGTTTGACTAGATCTGTTCTGATTTCTGCGCTGAATGAATCTGGCAGAGAAACCTTCTTGCCCAGTTCTACACCGATTTCGTAGACTTCCTGTAGACGTCCAGCGTCTAGTTCGTCTTGCTCGATGTTGTTGACGATGTTGTGTACTGCTACCTTCATCTTCAGACCCCCTGCTTGCTAGATGTACTAACGTAGGTTATTTCGTAAGGGTGCTCAACCTTGTCGGAGCCACGTGTAGCATCACGGAATCTGACTAGGCGCTTTGCAGGACCTGGTAGGCTTCCCTTTACCAGGACATAATCTGAGTTGACCTCTCCATAGTGTAGGAAACCACCAGATGGTGTGATTGCCTTGTCTTCAGCGGAAGCGATTGACAGAATTCTCTTGTTGTATTCTGTGCGCTGGTGGTATCCAGTTTGACCACCTTGTCTGATGGTCTTACGGACATATCCAGTACCGAAGTCACCCATGTTACCGTGCTGACGGCGCTTCTTGGAGTTCTTGTGGGACTGAAGTTTACCTCCGAATCTTCGGATAACACCTTGCCATCCATATCCCTTGGTAACACCAATTGCATCGACGAAGACACCTTCGTTGAATACGTCATTGATTGAGATCTCTTGGCCCATGTTTTCCTTTGCCCACTCTAACTTAGCTGCCGAATCGCCACCGACAAGTCCCAATTCCATGACTTCAGGAGTCTTGGATGGAGTTCCTGTGATTGAATGTGGTTGAGTTGCTGCTATGATTCTAACTTCTACCAAGTCTGCATCTCCTAGAGCATTTAGGTGCTTTTCGGAGTCGTGAACTTTCATTGCATTGTTGTGCATTCTGCGGAATAATTGCGGGAATGCTTCTGAAATTTGTTCTGCATTAACCCAAGCTTCACCTGCAGCCTGCTTGCCGTATGGTGTCATCTTGTATCCACGAACACCGAGAACTCTCATCTTTGGTACTTCAACGACTGTAACAGGAACTCTAATTTCCTGTCCAGCGCTGGTGGATCTTGGGTTTAGATCACGGGCCATGACGTGGGTCATACCTGCTTTCCAGCCGGCGAATCCTTGTACACGCACCTCGCTCGCATCGGTTTCTGGCCACGACTTGACGTGTCCGAAGTGGCGTGCGGACCGCTTGCGCGGGCTAAACGCCATACTACCACGTCTTGGGTGACTTCTCTTTGCCATATTTTCGGCCTCCTATGTTTCAATACTCCGCATTGGCCCCCCGATAAAGGGGCATACAGAGGCTGTCAAGGCTAGGGAGTTGCCGTGACACCGGCTTCCAGTCCACGATTGGGACCGGGAGTTATGGGATGCTGTACATTGCCCACAGTGTCTGGCCACTCGCCTTTCGAGCAGTCTGCCGACTTACCTCCCATATATGAGTGGTTCGGTTATGAACGGTGTATAGGACGCCTAGGCTGTTATGACAATTGACGGTCTTCAAGACTTTTGGTTTGTGAGTGAAAGTTAGAGCTTGTCTGATGCAAATCCTCTTGACCCCCCGCCTCACAATTCACTGATATGAAGCCCGTCTTATCACACCCTCGTCTTCGAGAAGGTGTTGAGGCGAGGGCATACCAGTTGCTAGCAGCAAAGCAAGCAATATCAGGTTCAACATTATTGGTTATGCCTACCGGTTTAGGGAAAACCGCTGTTCAGTGGATGGCTATGGCTAGTTTCCTTGAAGGGAAAGGCAAGATCGTTCTAGTTGCTCCAACCACTGGATTGGTTGCTCAACAGGCTAGAATGGCCAAGGAATTCATAGAAATCGATGAAGGGAAAATTGTCACCCTAACAGGAAGCGATAGACCTGTCAAGAGAGAAAAAATATGGAAAGATGCGAAGATTGTAATGGCAACCCCTCACGTGATTCGTAATGATGCTAGAAATGGGAGGATTTTGCTATCGGACATTGATCTGCTTATCGTAGACGAAGCACATCATGCCACTGGTTCTGATTCAATGGCACAGTTAGGAGATTTGTATCTAGAAGCTTCGTCTAATGCAATGATTTTGGCAGCCACTGCTTCACCTGGAGTAAAAGCTGGCAAAGTTCTAGAAATAATTCAGCGATTAGGAATTGAAAGGTTACACGTAACGAAAAGGGAGGACGATTTAGTTCAGCCATACATTACCGCTATGGATGTCAAAAAGCATCATCTGAACCTACCCAGTGAATTGACCGAGATAATTCACCCATTGCGAATACTTGAGGCTGAAGAATCTGAATTTTTGATTCGTTCTGGCTTCTTGATCCGCTCCGGAAGGATAACTACTGCTGCTATTGAAGAAGCCCATCGTAGGGCAAGTGCAGCGATAGGAAGAGGAGATGCAAGAGGATATGACGCCGCAAAGAGAATCGGGGACATGAGAAGATTGCACAGGCTTCTAGATTTACTCGAAACCCAAGGACTGAGGTGCGCAATAAACTATCTTGAAAGGGCAAGGAATGATAGAGACCGCAAAACCAAGAGATTCCTTTCTCTTGCCCCTGTTGCAGATTTGTATCTTAATCACAAAGATAGCAGTGAGTTGCACCCAAAACCTTCACTTGTAACACAATTGGTAAATGATGGCCTAAAAGATGACGGGAAAGTAATCGTGTTTACAGAGTACAGAGATACTGTTGACAACGTGATTAGCATTCTTGAAACAAATGATTCGATTAGAGCTGGAAGATTTGTGGGCCAAGCAAGCAAAGGTAGTCAAATTGGAATGAAACAAAAGGAGCAAATCGAACAATTAGAGCGCTTTAGAAATGGCGAACTAAATGTCTTGGTCGCTACGAGTGTCGGCGAAGAAGGACTAGACGTTCCCGCCGCAGACAGTGTAATCCTTTACGAGCCAGTACCCAGTGCAATTAGGGCAATCCAAAGACGTGGAAGAACAGCTAGACAAAGAGATGGAGACGTCCATATCCTCATAGCAAAAGGGACTCGTGACGAATATGTTCAACAGGCGGCAATGAAGCGTGAGCAATCGATGTATAGAACATTAGAATCTTTACAAAAGCAATCGAGATTACCAAAAAGAGCGGCTCCTAAATCAGACGTTTTGAAGGAATTCAAAGTCGGTGGAAAGAGTGTTGATTCATTCATTGACTCAGAGGAAAAGAGGCTATTTCGAAAAAAGGAAATTGTTCCAAAACCGCAAGAAATTACAAAAAAGGAAAAACAACAGAAAGTTACTTTGTCAAACAGACCTAGAAATCAAAAATCCCTTGCAGATTTCTCAGCTAACCAGAAGCCCACTGAACAAAACTGGTGGAAGCCTGTATTAGATGGTACAATCACTTCCTCAAGAGAAGTTGAAGCAAATGCGTCTGAGGCTGCAAAAGCCGAAGCTCTGGCACACAGCCTGGAAAACGAGAATCAGTGCACCATCACGGTTGACCACAGGGAAGGCAACTCTACCCTTCCCTCAATGTTGAAATTAAGAGGTCATGAAATCAAAATCGAATCATTACCTGTCGGGGACATTAGAATCTCTGACCGCATTCTAATCGAACGTAAAACCGCTAGAGACCTAGTAGACTCAATAATTGATGGGCGACTAGTAAATCAAGCTAGGAAATTGAGAGATGCTGCGCAAAAGCCGCTACTAATCGTAGAATCGTTAGAAACTGAGAGACTTCATCCAAATGCAGTGCAGGGAGCCATGGCTTGGATAACACTAGACCTAGGCCTACCTGTAATAATGACCGGGTCACCTGAGCAAACAGCAAGATTTGTTTCGGTTGCTGCGAAAAGGGAAGCGAGAATACTAGATCTATTGATAGCTAGTTCAAGAAGAAGTCATGTCGAGCCAGAAAATTCAGCCATAAAGGCTGCATCTGAGGAGATATTGGCAATAATTAGCGGTGAGGAAAACGAAGGAAAACTCTCTAGAAAATGGGATCAGGAAGTCGTCACTAAACGAGTAAACATCCTTGCAGAGTTACCAGGAATTGGGCCGGTCACCGCAGCGAAAATTATGGAAGCTGCGGGTGACATAATGGGCCTTTGCCACCTTAGTGAGCATGAACTTACTTCAATAGATGGAGTCTCCTCAATACAAGCAAAAGACTTGTTCAGATTTTTGCACGGTTAATCAAGAACCGATTATCATTGCACGAGTTTTCAATTGTGCAAATCTGTCTGGGAAATGGCCCAGCGCAAACGCGATAATTTCAGTTAGATTTACTGCAGGAATGTTTGTGTCCATATTTGCAACCCTACCTGCTTTACCTTGGTAGGAGTCAAGGTTGGCATGAGACAATGTGCAAGCGCTGACAATTAATTGTGCACCAGCTCTTTTTGCGTCATTCAGTACCCTTGCAGTCATCTTCATGACTGAGTCACCCAGAGATAGCAAAGAAGGATTTCCTACACTAGATGTTTTTGATTTGTATTCTACTGGACGGCCGCCTAGTGCTTTGATCAGTTGCTCCATGTATGTTGGATTCCAAGGATCGTCTCCGCCACAAGCTCCTTTCTTCTGCATGTGTGGACCATAGTAACATGCTACATCCATGTTCAGAGGATTAATCACAGCATCCTCGACTTTATCCAATCCAATCTCATCAACCAACACGTGAAGTAGGTGGTTGGTTGTAATTTCATCAGCAGTAGCTGTCATACCAGATGTCTTTGAAAGAACTGTGTTGGCGCTTGCTAATGCTATAGGGTCGGTACGGAATGTTTCGAGAGCATCGTGCAGAATACCTTGTGCAGATGCGCAAGCAGTAATGATGGGATGTCCATTTTTCTCTGCGAGTGCGATGTTTCTTGCATTTAGGGCAAGTTGTAGATCCTTGTTTCCTTGTTTTATGATGTTGCCACCATCGCTGTTGTATCCAACAATCTCTACTAGTTTAATTCCTAGAGTTTTACATAGTGGTTGGATTGTGTCTTCAACTTCAAAAGAAGATTGACGAGCAACGTTTCCGGGATAATAAGAATACTTTACCACAAAATCACCTCAGAATCTTGAATCTAATTCATTGAAGATTGCAACTACCTCGTGGTGATTTGCTACCTTGCCGTTGAACATGTTTGGAATCTTACCAATTCCAGCAGGAGGTACAAGCATACCTTGGAATCCACGCATAATTGGCCCACCGTTTCGAGTGAATCCAAGCATCATTCGCAATGAAACACCGTTCATGATGTTTGAACCAAGACCTAGTGGTCCTAGAACTGAGCGGTATAGTGTAGTTTCGTTGACGTTTCCTGACATCTTAACAGAGCGAGAATAGTTCTTGACGAGTCGTCCACTTCTGCCAGTAAACTTGTACTCTGCAAGTAGGCGCGCTCTTGCTTCATACAGTGCATCAGCAGCCTGCGACCCATCAATTCCGTGTCTTTGAATTGAAGAAATGTCTGCTTCATCCCAAACGCCACCCTTACGCTGCATCAACTCAAACATCTTCTTGACGTGCTTTGCACCTGAGCGTGGGTCTTGAGTTCTAACCCATCTTTGTAGAGCGATTCCTGGCCCAGCGTATTCGTCATCTACGTCATAAGTATCTGACATTGAATTGACTAATTGTAGTGAGCCAACGTCTGCAAGAGTGTGTAGCATTGTAGCATCAGCAGAGGTCATTACACCCATTGCCGCCCCCGAGATTAACTTCTCACCTTGACGTGGATCTGCTTCTAGCCATGGCTTGGAATTAGCACGCTCTGAATCATATCTGTCATAGGAAACCATCAGGTCTTTGATTACATCATATCCAGGAATTGGCTCTATGGATAGAGTATCTCCATCTGATACCAAATCGCAAATTCTGGTAGTATCTGCAGGCAGGATTCTACCATTTGCCTTGACACCTGTTAGCGGGTCTTGACCAGCAATCGAGCCGCTTCTGAAAGTGAGTGAACCATCGACTTCTCTCTTGACTGCCACAAGTGCATCTTCAATTGATGCGTGGCCAGGCAGGGCAACTGCTACTGTATCATAACCCGACTCTGCTAGAGCGGGATTGTATCTGAAGATGCGCATTGTGATTGAGATTATGTCTTGCTCAACCTTTCCTGGTGTGAAGTCTCCTACATCTGCTTCTTCTTCATCACCTGCACCGTAAGCAATCATTGCTTCAAGCAGGTCTTCGTGGAATGTTCCTGAAGAATCAACACATGCAATCTTGGACAGTGCTAGAGGAGCCCATTCAAGCCATGGCGGTTCGAAATCAACGTCGCACAGCTTGATATCTTCAATACAAGTTGCACCCAATGCCTTGAATTTCTCATCCCAATCCAAACCGGCCTTACAGAACTCATCGTAAGATGTGTCTCCGATTGCACAAACTGAAAAGTGTGTGTTAGAAAGTGGTGGATTACTTGCTACTGTAGCATTCCAGAGAGCGTCTGCGTTGTCAGGCATTTCTCCTTCTCCCCATGTAGATGTGATGATCAGGACTCTCTTGTGTGCAGAGAAGTCAGCCGGGTTATAGCCATCCATGTCGATTACTGTTGGTTCAAGGCCATAGTTCACAGCCATCTTTGCAGTCTTCTCTGCCAGTCCAGCAGCGTTACCGGTCTGTGACCCAAAGAAGATTGCAAGACTTCTGTCTCCAGACATGACAGGTGCTAGGACCCCGTCGTCAGCCCCTGCAACTGCAGCAACTGCGGCTGGTGCTACCGCTTCTTCTGCAGCCGGTGCAACCTCTTCTACTTCCGCTGCTGCACCTGCTTCGTATTCGAATTTGATAATCTCAACTGGACAAGCATCTGCTGCTTCTTCGATAAGTTCAGAAAACTCTGAGCGGAATTCTGCTTTGATGGCCGAAAAGCCAGTGTTGCGGTCGAAAGAACCGTCCTCTCTGACCTCTGCCTTGATCTGGCTTGTATCATCGGTGACCTCGAAAACCTCTGGCAAAATATCCTGGCATGCATCACACGTGATACAGTCTTCCTCAATCCATACCTTAGCGACGGTTGCCATGACATCACCCAATGCTCTCGCTGAGCAATCTGTGCCACTAAGGCGTAGTCTTTAGAGGTTCGTGCCTCTCCCTAAAGGGAGAGAATATCTCAAGCGAATAAAATAACAAAAATCACATGTGGAAATCGTCCATTCCACCCATCATATCTTCACCAGATACACCCTTGGATGAAATGACATCATCGATTCTCAAAATCATGATTGCAGTTTCAGTTGCAGATTGAATAGCCTGTTCGACAACTCTCTGAGGCTCGAGGACATTTGCTTCACGCATGTCCATGACGCCACCGTCTTCAACGTTGATTCCAGAGAATCCTTTACCGTCTGCATGAGACTTTCTTAATTCTATAATTGTGTTAACTGGGTCCAATCCAGCGTTCTCAGCAAGGGTTCTTGGAATAATCTCTAGAGCGCTCGCAAACGCCTCGATTGCCATCTGTTCTCTTCCACCCACAGACTCAGCATAAGTGCGTAGTTCACGGGAG
>DAYA01000043.1:3841-7120 GCA_002506705.1 Euryarchaeota archaeon UBA550 | reverse complement strand
GCCGAGAGGGCGGTTAGATGTCAACCCATCGCCTCTCGAGCATCCTCCAAAAGTTGAGCAAGTTCCAACCAATCTTCGATTTCCAAATCCTCTGGACGCTCGTCAATAAATTCACATTCGATGTGCTGAATGGCATCGCGATATGCTTTTGCGTGCCATCCTGCAACTCTGGAGATTCTTTTCGGAGCCTTTGAAAGAGTATTTCGGAGTTTTTTGCGCCTTTGAGAAAATGCTTGCCGAATCAGCAATTTTGCCAGTTTAGAATTCTTTGGAGATTCTATTCTAGTCATGGTTACCAACCTGGAATGGACTTGAGGTGAAGGAGTGAAACAGTGAGGTCCAACTCTCATCTCAAAGGTACAATCCCAGTCTAGCATTGTGCACATGCCAAGACTTCCTCTGTCGCTTTCCCACTCAACAACCAGTCTTTCTGCAAACTCTTCTTGAACTAGAATGACCACGTAGTCAATCGATTGAGTTCTGGTTATTACATCGATTAGAGGAGATGAAATTTGGTAAGGAATATTTGCAATTACTTTGTTTGCCTTCGGCCATTTTTCTGTTAGAGCATCGCCTTCAATGAGTTCCAATTCCGGGAAATTATCTCTCAAGAATTCGCAAGCACCTGAATCGATTTCGATTGCTGTTAACTTACAACCCGTTTCAAGCAATCTTTCTGTTAGGACACCGGGCCCTGGCCCAATCTCGATAACGTGGTCATCCTCTGAGATGTCTGCTAGAGCCATTGTCTCATCAAGAACCTCTTCGTTATTGAGAAAGTGTTGACCTAATGCCTTGACATTGTCCTGACGCATTCTCAAACGGTCGATGAGAGCACGGGCTCCTTGGCCCATTAGATTCACTCACCTTGACGCAGTAGTAAGTCAAGAAGTCGTGGTTGTAGCCCACGATCTTCAATTTCTGAAACAAATCTTCTAGCAAGAAGTTCTGCAGCATTTATGTTGCAGTCCTCATTCAATTGAGCAAAACTGTCCCAACCAACTCTTCCACGACTGGATACCATTTCCATCGCTTTCTTATTTCCAACACCGGGAAGTAACTCAAATGCGTGCATCTTTAGTGAAAGGTTGCCAGCTCTGTTGAAGAATTGCTGTATGAAAACTTCAGGAGAATCCTCAATGATTTGTTGAATCACAATTGGCATTTCCTGATTTGCAGCGTTAGACAGATCTCTGATTCTTGCAAATCCGAGTACGTCCTGTACGACTTCCCTCTTGGAGTGGTCTATTCCCATGTAGATTCTAGCACCGACCATCTGCATGGCTGCGCCAGGCTTTGGGCGAAGTCTAATCACGTGAAGTGCTGGTTCTGTGACAACTACGATTGCTGCATCTGATTCTGGATGGTCGATTACTCTGCACCATTCCACAGTCAGAAGTGGGTCAGGCCTGTCACGATTGTTTCTGCGGTTACCACCGCGGTTGTCGTTGCGCATATTGATCACCGGTTTTCGGTATTGTTCACTCTACGCCGACGTGCTGGCGGACGATGTCCAGAACAGCACTTACGTCTCCACCATCGATTGAGATACGACGGCTGGCGATTACTGCTCTTACATCATCTTCGTGCATTGGCATAAGTTCAGCCAACTTAGCTGCCAAATCTGGGTACTTTTGAAATAACTCAATGTCCATTATTGCGCTGAAAATATCGTTGAAGACCTTTGGGTCTGTAGAGTAGCCGTTTCGGTTACCACTAGCAGCCCATTCTGCATGCTGCAATGCTGCTTTCTGCTCATAGGTCAAGAAGCCACGGCGGTTCTGTGCATCTAGAAGCATGTCTCTAACCGATGCATAGTCTGTGAATGTACCTTCATCATCCATCTAAATCACTCCAGTGGTCTTAGGTGCTCTGGGCGTGCGACAACGGTCTTTTGCATGTTTCCGTCCTTGACCGAAACTACCCAAGCCTTGCCTTGGCGTCCCTGAATAAATCCTGTTCTGCCTTGAAATCTGCGGTGAGGCATTCCCATCTGTTGTCCACCGTCTAGGACGATGGCAACACGGTCGCCCTCAGCGTAATCGTGCATGATCCTACTGATGTTGACACGTCCTCTCTGATGACGTCCACGGCGTAGGATTGATCGGGTTCCTTGGCGTTGGCCTTTGGATCTCTTCATGGTAATCGCACTCCTGCTTCTCGTGTCATAAGACCATTCGAAGCAACCTGCCGACCTGCCCGACCCATATAAGCACCGCGACGCGCTTAATCAGCGTGAATGTCGGCGACATCAAGCCATTCAACAGTACATTTCGCCTTGATCAGAGAAGCGATTGAAGGTTGAGTTCTTCCGCTGTCACCGTGTACTGTTTCTTTGACGTAAGTACCCGATTCACAGCGTAAACTGAACTCTGCGACCATATTTCCATCCGCATCAACCTCTATCGATGGGTGGGAAGTTTCGAGCACCTTTCTCTTTCGAATTTTGTCAGCACGCCTGTGTGCAACTCTTTCTGGGGTCCTCTGGGCGAGAGTACATCCTTGTAAATTGGTCATAATTTCCATCACATAGTCTGGATCTGGAAGGGGCATTGTTGCCTCTTTGAATGAGGAAAGTCTCTCGATAAGAACATCTTTGGTTCCACTTTTTGCTAAGCCCTTCTCCAAACACAACTCGACTAACTCAGCCTTCTTCATGCCTGAATAATCCACCTCTGCTTCTGGTTCAGGCTCTGGTTCTGGTTTTTTGCGGCGGTGATGATTCTTCCTTCTTTTGTTCCTGTCCTGATTGTTGGCTGGTACTTCCATGACTTGGGTCAAAGTATCGAATTCTGACTCTGTAATTGCTTCGATCTTGTACCGAATTGTATAGGATTTTTCAGCCGGAGTATCCTTTACTCTAACTACCTCACTTCTGTTTGAGGGACGAATATCAGAGACCTCAATGCTGCCGTTAGCGCTGGAGTTAATGGCTTCTAGAATAACTGCTGCATCGATATTTCTCTTGACTGGTTTTTTCATTTCCATGACAAAAGGCCGGCCTCTACCCAGGCATCTAACATCGATATCTTCTCTACCCATTCCGTGGAAAGCATGTTCCTTGCTTCCGAACATTTCCAAAAGCGGATCTCCAATCAGACCCTGGACAGATGATTTGTATTGGAGACCAGTGAAATCGCACTTTTCACAACCTCGACCCTTACATGCTCGGCATGGCCATTTTGTTTGCGGAATTCCCCGCTCCAATTTGCGATATCTTCCGTAGAAGTAATGAGAGCGAATATCCAATTCAACAGTCAGTGTAAGAACGTCAATCAA
>DAYA01000043.1:2671-3459 GCA_002506705.1 Euryarchaeota archaeon UBA550 | reverse complement strand
TGAGTTGGCGAGCAACCTCCTCTACCAGGCTAGATTTGAGAGGTGCTGAGCCACCTGCACCAAAGCGCTTTCTTAGGTGGTCTTCGGCTTCGGTTTGGTCCTTTGGAATGCGCGCACCTAGTTGTAAGCGTGAGCATTCTCTTTCACCGATTTCTTCTTTGATTAACTCAGCAAG
This sequence comes from Euryarchaeota archaeon UBA550, assembly GCA_002506705.1. GTDB lineage: Archaea > Thermoplasmatota > Poseidoniia > Poseidoniales > Poseidoniaceae > MGIIa-K1. The sequence goes on along the minus strand of DAYA01000043.1, from coordinate 3,284 downwards.
AAGTGGAGCTTCATCGAATAAGTTCTCACAGAATGGGCACAATGGGTTTGTTTCTCTTGCAGACGCCATTGTAGAATCTGTTTCCACGACTTGTGCCCTAATCTCAACGCCGGATTCATATGCAGATTGTCCGAATCTTTTCTTTCCGCCAACTCTACCCAAACAGTGGTTACATGTTCCGATTCTAACCAAATGTTTGAGCCCGGCTGGTTTTGGGGCTGCTGGGATTTCTTCTTCCCCTGTATCGAGTTGTAGATCCTCATCTTCCCAATCCGGTTCTGCAACAATTTCGGCTTCCTCACCAGCATCATCCCAAAGAGAATAATCGGTTGAACCGAAGCCTGCGTTGGCGTAAGACATCCAGTCATCGTCTTCATCTGGAGTATCCTTCAAGTCATCTTTATCGGACATAGAATCACCATTCCTAGAGGGGCCAACCCCTTGCTGGAACGAACTTCGGGACCAGCCTTCCCCTCAAAACTCCTTCCTAAGGAAATGCGATTATTCAAGAACCATAGCCGGAAACTCCTACCATGGCGGGCGAGGCTGTTGAGGTTGGGCAATTTGTTGCCCTTGCTCGCAGCGCTTTAGTCAACGAACCGTATCTGAGTAA
>DAYA01000043.1:0-2288 GCA_002506705.1 Euryarchaeota archaeon UBA550 | reverse complement strand
TACTTCACTCTCACAGATAACCAAGGTTCGATTGACTGTGTTCTATTTGGAGGCAATTCTTCCTTCATCTCTCAAGGAATTAAAGAAGGCTCGAAACTAATCGCAATCGGTGGAATAGATGTATACGTAAAGACCGGAAGAATGCAATTCAAAGCCTCTAGAGTCCAACCGGTAAAGAGCATTGGAGAACTAGAGAAAGCACGTCAAGAATTAATCCAAAGATGGCGTGATGACGGTACTATGGACAGGCCTAGAAATCAGCCACCACTGATACCGAAAAAGTTGCACATAATCACCGGTGCAGGCAGTGCTGCCTTGGCTGATATGGAGCGATTAATCGCTGACAGATGGCCTAACTTTTCTTACACTGTAGTCCCTGTTTTAGTTCAAGGGAATGAAGCACCAGGTCAAATCGTTAGAGCAATAAAATACGCTCAAAGCCATGCAGATTTGATAATTGTTGGAAGAGGAGGAGGTTCACCAGAAGATCTTTGGGCATTCAATCTTGAGTCTGTATGCCAAGCAATAATCGATTGCCCGATACCTGTCGTTAGTGCTGTGGGCCACGAATCTGATTACATGGTAAGCGACATGATTGCTGATATTAGAGCGTCAACTCCATCAAATGCAATTGAGCGAGTTATTCCAATAAAAGATGAATTATTGGCCATTATAGCCCAGGCACAAGATCGTTTGGATTTCGCAATTGACAAATTGTTTTCGAGAAGGAATGAGATTTTAGCAAACCTAACCCTAAGACTCAGTGCTGCACCAATGCGTGGTATTTCTAGAGCAAATCTACACCAATCAAAACTTGGAGATAGAATGAATTCTGCTCTAGAACGTTTCTTCCTAATCCAAAAAAATCGACTCACAGGATTGGAATCCATCCTCAAATCAACCAATCCAACGAGGGTTTTGGAGAGAGGATATTCAATGGCTGTCGATGAACAAGGAGTTCCTGTGACTAGTGTCGTGGGTTTGAAACAAGGTGACCCCCTCACAGTGGTATTGAAGGACGGCCAAGTTGAGACTGAGGTGAGATAATGAGTTATGCTGAATCTATGAAAAGACTGGAAGAAATTGTAGCTGCACTTGAGGCCGGAGGAACTGACTTAGATGAGACATTGAAACTCTTTGAAGAAGGCTCCAAACTCCTAAAATCCTGTCAAGAAGAACTCGCAGAGGCTGAAGGAAAGGTCGAAAAATTACGCTTGGAGGATGTTGAGTGAGTAGAAAACATGCGGCTCTTCAAAGAAGAGTTGCCAGGCTTGCTGCAGAGTGGAAAGACCCACATGATGAATTGCCTTGGTCAAAGAGAGATATCGTTCAAAACATCGAAGTCGCCGAAGATGGCGAGGTTACGATAACCGTCAAACCAAGTAGGCCACATTGCCCTTGTTGCCTCCTAGACTTAGACAATTTCAGAAGCAAATTATTGCAAACAAAGGGTGTATCATTTGCAAGCCTCACAGTGGTTGGAATACCAGCAAGCGACCGATGGACTAGGACTATCAACCGGAGTATGTGAGAATGGAAGACGATTGGAACGATTTGGCTCAAAGTGACAAAGATGGGCCATCATTGGTTTCTCAAATTTTGTTGGTCATTGGAGTTTGTTTGATGGTCATGGTATTCTTCCTCGGAATGTAGACCATACTCAAGTAACAGTATTGTAACTCGTAATTTAAATAAAACGGAATAAATATTCTGAAACATGGAAAGTGCTTCGCAGGATGTTTGCGACCCTTTATACGGCGAGGTAGACAAAATCCTTGAACAGTTAACAAAATCAAAAGCACTTCACATTTTGATGGTCTTGGACAGATCTCCAAACCCATTGAGATTTTCTAAGTTAAAGGAATTAGTGGATGCCCCATCAACCACTGTATCTCGAAGGCTAAAGGAGCTAGAGGATTTTGGACTGGTCCAAAGAGTGTGGGACAAGGATATCAAGGCAACACTGTATGCAGCAACTAATGATACAAAGTCACTAAGCCCTGTCATGCAATCGATGTTTGATTGGGCATCAATTCGATATGACAGGAATAATGCCTAAGCCCACTTTTCCCACTGATTAGTAGCTTGATTTCTAATATACCAAACCCCGCTTCCTGCAGGGTATTCGAGGTATTCATGCCCGTCTTCTGGACTAATGCCACCAACTATGCTAGCATCTGGATGTGAAACAGCAGGATTGCTCTGTTCATGATAGTATGAAAAGCCGAGTCGATTTAACCTTAAGGTATCAATCATGTTACCTTTACCCGTAATTGTTTTTTGCGCCA
>DAYA01000064.1 GCA_002506705.1 Euryarchaeota archaeon UBA550 | reverse complement strand
TGTATGTCGCTGGGAAGCAACCACAAATTGTCGATGGACAGGTCTTCGGGAACCCTGTTGGAATTGTCGTTTCTTTTCGACCAAGCTTTCTGCATCGATTCGGTAAGTTCTGCGGGTGAGATGATGTACTCTTCCATTAAAGGTAAATCTTCACCACTATCATTTACAAGCAAATCATATGCGGTTTTCTTGATTTTTTTCTTTTCAACACCAAAAGAGGTAGCACAATTGCCCTGTGGGTCTAGGTCGATTAGAAGGACTTTAGCAGGTGGTACCTTGAATTTGGGGTTGCCTTTTGCCAAGGCTGCAGCGAGATTGACCGCAGTAGTCGTTTTTGCACAACCGCCCTTCTGGTTCGCAACTGCAACTACCATTTTGTACGGATTCATCTAGACACCCCCAAATTTCCCTGCGCTGATACGCCCAAATCGGCGCTCCCCTGTAAAGAGTCGCATTGAATCAGATCAAATCATCCCTGTTGAATGACAGGAACTGGTACTTCGGACAAAATCTTGCGAACGATGTGCATACCAGTGATTCCTCGAATCTTTGCTTCTGGCTTCATGACGATTCTGTGAGAGATAATCTGTAGAGCGATGCCCTTGATGTCATCAGGGATTACGTAATCTCTTCCATCGATTGCAGCCGCAGCACGTCCAGTCTTGAACAGTGATTGGCTAGCACGTGGAGACGCTCCGTTTACGACACGGTGATCTTCACGAGTTCTTTGTACGATTTCGACGATGTATGATAGAATTGCAGGGTCAACGTGAACGGTTTCAAGTGCCTTCTGCATTGCAACTACTTTCTTTGGAGAAGTGATTTGCTCAACATCGTGTTGGTCTTTTCCACGCAACTTACGACGTGCTAGAATTGCCTTCTCTTCTGCACGGTCTGGGTAACCCATGCTCATCTTCATTAGGAAACGGTCCATTTGTGCTTCAGGCAGTGGGTATGTACCTTCTTGCTCAATAGGGTTCTGTGTAGCAAGTACAACGAACGGAGCAGGCAACTTGTGAGTAATACCTTCAATTGTAACTTGCTTTTCTTCCATTGCTTCTAACAGAGCAGCCTGTGTCTTTGGAGGGGCACGGTTAATTTCGTCAGCTAGTAGAATGTTTGAGAACAGAGGTCCGGCACGCAGTTTGAATTCACCAGATTTCTGGTCGAACATGTACGTACCCATGATATCGCTAGGCAGCAAGTCAGGCGTGAACTGAACACGCTTGAATTTACATCCAAGTGCACGTGCGAAGGTGTTTGATAGTAGGGTCTTTGCAAGACCAGGGAAATCTTCCAGGAGCATGTTTCCATTCGAAAGAATTCCGACAGTTACTCTTCGGAGATTCTCATTCTTCCCGATGATTACCTTTGAGACTTCTCCCATGAGGGAATTAGCAATCGAAGACACTGTTGCAATCAGGTCTTTTGTGCGGTGGTCACCTGCTGGTGCTCCTGCTTGGAATCCTGCGTTCATGGTATTAACACCTCTCGGTACAAGTTGGCAACCTGCACCATCCATACTTCAAGGTATTGCGTATATAAGTCGCAAGAAATCACGACGTACAACGATTTCCTTAACGGCCCCAAAAGTGGTCCTGCTTACGATGTAGGCGAGTAATTTCCTCTAGGATTTCTTCTTCGATAGGTGTTAAGTCGAGTTTTCTCAATCTCTTGGCATGTGACGATGGAATGTCGACCCAAAACTCGTCACCTTCTTCGATTTGCCTACCAACGGTTGGACCCATAACTGCAACAGCCAACTCTTCACCTTGATGTCCCTGTTTGACATCCTCACTTGCTCTTGTTCTCAGGCTCTTTATTTGACCGATTGGCGTGCCATCTAATTTCATGATTTTTTGGCCTATATGGACTCTGCCGCCTAGAACTCTCATTCCGACAATTGCTGGGCCCTTGTTCCTGAAAGTATGGTCCTTCAAGTAAAGTAAGTGGCCTGGGTAAACCAGATTTTCTCTAGCAGCAGCATCCATCTCTGCCTTTGTAGTGTCTCTCCATTCTTCGAATTCTTCAAGGATTCTGTAAATGATATCAGCGCTGATGAATTTTATTTCAGCATCAGGACCCTCGAGTTTGGGCTGAACTTCGGTGTTTCCCTTCACTGAGAATCCCAGAATGACTTGATTGAGAGTATCATCTGCACACTGGGCTGTAATTATGTCTCTCTTGTTGACTGGTCCAACTGTAGCCATTCTAATTGGAATCTCCATCTTGTCTAATTCGAACGCTAGGGCTTCTAGGCCACCCACAGTATCTGCTTTGATGACAACACCTTCTTCAGCGATGTCAACAGATATTTTCGCCTCCTTGAAGGCCTCTTTCTGGGCGATCGCTTTCGCTTCATCGGAATTGGTTTGACGCAATGTCGTTCCCGCCAACACGTTTTCCAAGTTTGGTGCTACAATCTTCAAACCACATGCGGCCACTGCATTATCACATGCTTCCCAGCGGTCTCCAGCATCCCTCATCTCAGACATTCCCTTAGGTCTGAACATTCCTTTGATGTGAGTTGTAAATGGACCATCTGAGCCAACTAATGTAATCGTGTCTCCGACGTTTAATTCACCTCGGTTGAGGATGACGTCGATAGTTTTTCCAAGGCCTCTTTCATCCTTCATCTCCAAAACGGTTCCTTCACCGTCACCTAGTGTATCTCTCAATCTCTCCTCTAGGAATCGCTCTGCAAGTCCAACTGTTACGGTTAGTAGGTCTTGCAGGCCTTCACCGTCTTTGGCGGAACATGGTACCATTGCTAGGTTTGATTTGAAATCACGAATCTTGTCATATCTCTCGATATTGAATCCGTGCTCGCTGAACTGACCCAGGAGTTTCCAGTATCTTTCTTCGAACAACTGGTGTACATCTTCTCTTTGACTTGACCATGACTCAATGAAAGAGCGGCCGGCTTCAGTTCTCCATCCATGAATGCGGTCTACTTTGTTTGCAGCTACGACGAAAGGTGTTTTCTTGTCTCGAAGAATCCTCAGACTTTCGATTGTTTGAGGTTGTAATCCTTCCATTATGTCTACGACAAGGATTGCGATATCTGCAAGTGCGCCGCCTCTGCTCCGAAGACTGGTGAATGAGTGGTGTCCGGGTGTATCGATGAATAACAATCCCGGGCTGTTGAAGTCCTTGCCCCCAGTCATAGCAGCACAGGTCTCATTCAGAATCTTCGCTGGAACCTCGGTTGCACCGATGTGCTGTGTAATGCCGCCAGCTTCTCTATCCATCACGCTTGCTTGACGCTCAGATCCCAGGGACCTGAAATGGTCGAGAACACTAGTCTTTCCGTGGTCGACGTGACCAAGAACCGATACGATCGGTTGACGTTGCCAGCCGAGGTTCTTAGCCTCGTTTTCAGGGCTAACTTCCTCTTCAGACATGTCAAATTCTCCAATTGGAATTTTTAATTTTGCAATTGGCATTCAATTTCACTCATAGACCCAAGATTGACTGTCTTGAGTCCACTCGTTAACGCCTTCTGGGAACCAGAGTCCGAGTTCGAATTCTGCAGTTTCTGCAGCATCAGAACCGTGAATCATATTGTATCCAATGTCCATTCCAAAGTCGCCTCTGATTGTACCAGGGGCGGCTTCTCTTCCGTTGGTAGGTCCAATCAGATTTCTTGCAACACTGATTGCATCTCTACCGGACCAAGCCATACATACAACTGGTCCGCTAGTTACGAATTTAATTAGGCCTGGGAAAAACGGTCTTTCAGAGTGAACAGCATAGTGTTCCTTAGCGATCTCTTCGCTAGGAATAACCTGTTTCAAACCCACAAGTTGTAGTCCCTTTCTTTCAAATCTCTGGATGATTTCTCCAACCAGTCCTCTTTGTACGCCATCAGGCTTTACCATAACATAGGTAGTCTCCATAGTAATTCCACCATTGGCTGCGACCAACACGCCCTATTTGAGCGCAGCGATTGTATCGTGCTAGATGGATATCACTGGATTCCGCCTTTTACATAATGGCGGGTCCACTTTACCTTGCGTGAGTTACGCTTTAGCTTGACCGCATTCTTGCGAGCCTTACTGTTAGCGAACCACTGTACTGTACCGTCGCGGCGGATGAACATCAAACCTGTTCCAGGTTCGATAACATCGCCGGAAAAACTGCAAATTCTCTGTTCTGGCATTTGTATCACCTAAAGTTGAGTTTACGGGCTTCTCGGCCAGTGTCGATTAGCATTAGAATATCGCCGACACGAACAGGTCCTACCACATTTCTTGTGATAATACGGCCGACGTCTCTTGGATTTGGTGCATCGTTAACACGCACCTTAACTTGTGTAGCTTCACCAGTCATTCCGGTTCTGCCTACGATTTCGACGACCTCTGCTGGCCATCCTCCGAGTTCTTCAGACATTTCTTATTCCTCCGAATTCAGTTTGGTATTCAGTTGTTTAGCCCCTTTACGAGCTCTACAACTTCGTTGAATTTTTCTTGAGCACCCTTTGATACTTCTAGTAGGGCTAAGGATGCAGTCTTTACGCCGCCTGGCATTCCAGCTTCTTTTGCTAGGAATTCCTGGCTTGGAACGTATCCATATGGGATACCTTTCTCGGCGCAGATAAGAGGAATGTGTGCCAGTAGTTCTGGCGGGTTGACATCCTCTGCCATAATGATGAACTTTGCAGTACCGCGCTCAGCGGCCTTAGTTACCTCATTAGATCCTTTCTTCATTCTTCCGTTGTTGTTAGCCTGTACCATTTCGTAGATCTTGTCTGCGACATCGCCAGGGGTCTCATATGACACGTGTGCACTCATTGAAATCACTCTCATGCTTATGTGAAGCAATGCTGCGCACGACCTCGCGGATATAAACACGACGGATTGCCTTTCAGCAATCACAAATCCAAATCTGATAGGATTTCACGTACACCTCGAGCCAATGCAGCACCTCCTGAGATCACAGCTCTCCTATTCGGAAGACTAGAGGTGGCATGTACGCCGTCTACGTGATTAGATAGTCTTGCAATCGCTCCGCCAGTGAACAAACCATGGGTACATGCTGCATGTACTTCCACTGCGCCTTGACTTCTCAGCGCATCAGCGGCCTTGCAAATAGTTCCTCCAGTTGCAATCATGTCATCGACGATTGCGACTATTTTTCCTTCGACTTGCAAATCTTTTGCCTTGTGCACAATAGTATGAGCATCGATTCTTGTTTTCTCGAGATATGAAAATGGCAAACCTATCGCTTGAGCAACAGCACTTGCTCTATCTATCGCGCCTTTGTCGGGAGATAGGATGAAATCCGGATTGACGGTTTCTTGCAGATGAGCAGCAATTTCCGGCATTGCTGATGTGAAGGCCACAGGTATGGGCATACCTTCAAGCGCTGCAGGTGCGTGCAAATCGAAAACAATGATTCCATCACAGTGGGCTGAAAGTAGCCTACCAATCGCTTTTGCACTGATTGCTTCGCCGGGTCTGAATCTCTTATCCTGCCTAGAATATCCGAAGTATGGGATTGCTACGATTACACCAGGGCCTACAGGTTCCATAGATTGCGGGCCTATTTCCTTCAGATTTTCAGTTCTACCAGCCCGCACATCTCTGATCGCTTCCAACAAAAGTAAGGTCTCAACAATTCCTGCATCAGGAAATGTGTTGGAAACTAGGACGACGGGCTCCTTTCTAACGGCTTCAATGGAGTCTTCAGG
>DAYA01000072.1 GCA_002506705.1 Euryarchaeota archaeon UBA550 | reverse complement strand
GGTCTGTCTGCATAATTTCCAGTGTCGCCGTTGAATTCATTGTATTCTCCTCCTTCAACATCGCCAGTAATCTTCAACCATGGAGACGGGTTTCTGTATTCCCATCCCTTGTATGTATCAGCAGTAGTTTCTTCACCACGAGCGTTTGTTCCACCGTTCAAGCCTTCATGGTATTGAATAAAATCAGGATTATCTGCTGCAATTCTCATCATCCTATCGCGAATGGTCTCAAATGTGTAGTACTCCTTGAATTGCATCATTTCATCGCCACCCCACGGGAATACATACTCACACTGAGCATTGTCATTATCATCGAATTCGCAATCGATGTACTTGCCATCTTGGTCCCAGATCTCCCATGGTGCAACTCCTTCCTCTGCCGCTTGATTGTAAGAGGAACTTACAACCGGAGATAGGAATGATAGCAAAAAGGGTAGAAGTAAAATCGTAAGCGAAGTTTTTCGGGACTCAAATCGCATGGCTACCGAGCCCTCCAACCCTCACCCCCTCTTCAAAGCGTCGCGTCGGTGGATTAGCCCCTTAAGGGGGCTATCTGAACGAAATTGAAGCGAAAACAACATCTCCCTTGGGACTTGAGAGGTATTCATGCAGAGTATAATCGAGGCAATTCCTGGCCACGACAAAGAAGTGTACGGAATCAGCGTTGAGGGCGTAATCGCAGCTGGTTTGCTACTGGTTTTGATATTGATAATTAGAGAAATAACTGGCGTGATTTTCCCAAAAATTTTCAGCAAGGTTAGCGTTGGTAGTGAGGTTGCTAAAGAGGCGCTTTCGAACTCAGGAAAAGCGCTCGGTATCGCTGCCGGAAGTTGGGTTGGAATGTATCTAATCGAGGATATCGATTGGATTGTCTCAACGCTTCAACTAGTCATGGTTGTTGCAATAGTTGTAACCGCATTCAGATTCGTTGGAGTTATTCACGCATTTGTGATGTGGACTGATGATGATGGTGAATTAGACGGTTCTCAGAAAACCGTCGTTTCAGCGGCTGAGAGCATAATGAGATTCTTGATTGTAATCTTTGGATTGGTATTCATCGCCGACGCACTCGGATTCGACTTGACTACAATGGTTGCTGGGCTGGGAATAACAGGCCTTGCTCTAGCCCTTGCAGCACAGGATACTATCTCGAACATTTTTGGTGCGACGACTGTTCTTCTCGATAGACCATTCCAGGTCGGAGATTGGGTCGTAATCGGCACTGTTGAAGGTGAAGTTATGGAGATTGGACTGCGAACAACTCTAATTCGAACCAGCCTAGATACCGTAATCACAATGCCAAATGCAAACCTAGCAAATACCCCTGTTGAGAACTGGGGTAAGCGAAGATTCAGAAGGTGGCAACCAATTTTCAAGTTAGACATCAATTCTGACCCAACAAAGGTTTCGGAATTCTGCGACGGAGTTGCTGACTTAATCGCAGGCCATGAGAAGACCATGAAAGAGGAGGATTCCTTCGCAAGAGTTTCTGCACTGGGCCCTGATGCCATTGATATTGGATGCAATATCTACTGGAATATCGGCAGTGGAAAGGTCGAGCGAGAGGCAAGAGATGGCTTCTTGATCGAAGTAATGCAATTAGCAAAGACACACAACTTGGACTTCCATGACAATCGCAGACGTCACAGTTCTTGACGCCAATCTGGTTCTGTTAGGGTGTATGCGACTCCGGAAACCAGCCAAATAATTCCAAAAGTCCAGTACCCGATGCTAGGATTGTCAAATTCTCCAGCGCGCCCTAACATGTAGGATGCAATCAAACCGATAATCGCAAGTGGGCTACCCATCAACATCAACCTCATTATGCCTAATTTGGCTTGGAATCTATCAACCCCATCGAGATATTTGTCCAATTCTTTCGAATCTAAATCGAAAGCAGTTGCTTCTGCTTTTTCTAGTAACTTCAGGTCGTAGATGATGTGTGCTATTCCCCCTGTAGCAGTTCTCATCACGTCTTCACCGCAATATCTCTTCAGAATCAAATCCCTCCATTCAAGCATGACGCCATGTTTCATGACTTGACGAATCATTGGTAGATTGGTATCTTTCCTCCACAGAATATACTCGCTAAGTGGAATCGGAACCGGCATCATGCCATCTAATTCTATTCTGGGGATTCCAATCGTATTGTAACTATGAGGGGCTCTCCAGAGTGTGCTTGTCTTCAGTGTGTCTTCGACTTTCTTTAGTCGGTCATTCCAACCGTATTCGTCTTGGGGAGTGCTCCAATTTCCTGCGATGAGGGCGTTGTGTAATCCTGCAAGAGACTTCGCTGTCACTTCACGAGGCTCTTCTTTTGGATAAACAAGAATGTGATCTCCATCCTTATCCAAACCTGCGATTGGCAGTTGTAGGTGCTTTTCCAACGAGGCTCTGAGTTGAGGATTCCTCCATAAACGGGAAGACTGTTTTCCTGTAGGGATAGGAATGATTAGCGCCTTGAATTCTCCGATATCATACCACATACCGGTTCGATTCTCACTCAGTAGTTCCATTTTTTCTACCTTGGGCCACTCTCCCCAAGTACCTTCCATTGCATTCCACCACTCCACGCTAACTTCAGGAACATGTAGCGCCAAGGTGCCCCATGAAGTGGTGATGGAGTCATCACTATGTGACAGAGCGATACCCTTTGGCCACCAAGGATGGGACTCCATGTTTAGAGCCGAGGGGCCGGTGGGGATTAACTCAAACGGTTGAAGTGAATCGGAGAGTTAGAGGGGGCGATGATATGGGTATCAGTAATCGCCTCGGTGACGTTTTGGGTTCCGCAGTTGAAGCAAAACTACTGCGTGAAGTAAAGGAACACGAAGAAAAAGTGAACCACCTTGCAATCATTATGGACGGCAACAGACGATTTGCTTGGTCCAAAGCTCTGCAAACTGGCATAGGTCACAAAATGGGTAAAATGAAACTCGAGCAGGTTCTAGATTGGGTTCTGGAATTGAACATACATTACTTCACTGTTTACGCCCTTTCTACTGAAAATCTCAGCAGACCTGAGAAGGAATTGAAAGGCTTGTTTGACCTCTACATCGAAGGACTGAAAGATATTGCTGACGATGAAAGAATCCATGATAACAGGGTCAAAGTTCAGATTATCGGACGCAGAGAATTATTGCCTGAATCCGTAAATGAAGCAATTACTTATGCTGAAAATAAAACCGCAGATTACGATTCTTTTACCTTCACTGTTTGCCTTGCATACGGCAGTAGAGAGGAAATGATTGGAGCGATTAAGTCGATTGCTGAAGACCATGCAACCGGCAATTTGTCCCTTGAATCAATCGACGAAGAGGAAGTCAGCCGAAGACTGTATACCGCAGATATGCCGGACCCAGACTTAGTCATCAGAACATCAGGGGAAGAGAGAATCTCAAACTTCCTACTATGGCAAATGGCGTATACTGAACTGTATTTCACAGATGTTTACTGGCCTTCTTTCTCAAAGAAGGAATTGCTGAAAGCGATCCAAACATACCAGGCACGCAAGCGTAGATTTGGTGAGTGAAATGCCAAGTTGCGATGAGTGTGGTCAATGGCCCCAGCCATCTCTAGCCGTTGATGCAGTTGTAATTCGAGAAGATGAAGTTCTACTCATCACTAGAGGAAGAGAGCCTTGGAAAGGTATGCTTGCATTCCCTGGCGGATTTGTGGATAAGGGAGAAGACCCTGAGGAATCTGTGATTCGCGAACTCAAAGAAGAGTGTGGAATTGATGGAGAAGTTGTCAAAATTTTGTGTGTGAGGGGCAAACCGACAAGAGACCCTAGAGGACACATTGTATCACTGGCATACCTTGTGTCTGCAGATGGGGAGCCAACGGCTGGAGATGATGCTGCAAGTGCAAGTTGGTACAAAATTTCTGAAGTTGAAGAGATGGCTGGTGACCACCTTTCAATCCTTAATGAGGTTGATCAATTCTGACCTCGTGTTTGGCCAATCAGGTTCCTCTAATGCATCGGTTAGGTGCAGTCCTGCTAGCCAAGCCGCAAGTATCGATTCGTCCGCTTCTTTTGCTATGAACAGTGGATATCCATCGTTTACAAGTCTGTCGAGAAAACCTCTCCTCGCTTTGCTAACCAGTAGCGCTGGAACACCTAACAAAACAGCCTCGCTTGCCAAGGTGACTGACTGAGTTATCACTCCATTCATCTGCGAAATTATCGTCGTCAAATCCCATGGATTATGTTCATACTGATTTTCATCGGCATTTGTGACATCTATTCCTTCCAGCCAATCTTCTGGTATTGACGTGATCTCCTCTGAATCATGAATTCCGTTTCCAATCAGTCTTCTGACGAGTACCTTCGGTGGTTGGCAAACAGACATCGGTCGCATGTGTGGGTGAAGATGAACGTGGCCGTGCAAGCCGTCAATCCTGTGAAATTCACACTTCTTCTTCATCAAAGGGCTTGCCAATGAATCGATGAAATGAGTAGGTATAATGACATCTGTTGGCTTTGCTAATTTGTGTGCTGTGTGGTTAATTTCTGTATCAGTGATGTAGATACGGCGGGCCTTTCGGGGTGCAACCCGCAACTCGATTGGTGCACCAACTGAAACTACTTTGTTCACCGATTTCAGTGCCTTTTTGGAAACCCGACTCCGCTTCCAAGCCTTACGAAATCTACCCTTTCCAACCGGTCTAGGAACCCAGACTGTTCTTCTGCGAGGTAGATGGCCGTCACCGTGTTCTAGCATCTCTCTGACTTCGTGGCGCTCGCATGCAATAATGACATCATTTGGCTTGGATAACTCTCGCATTATCGGAGCTAGCAGCCTTGCATGGGCTGGGTGGTCTATTACCCAGCCAGTCGACATAAACCGTCGACAATGACGGGCTATTTTGATGTGCCACCGTTTAGTGCATTGAACTATGGAGAAGAAAGCGATTAGTGTTCCTGGCTCGAAATTGTACGGCCCATACACACCCGGAGTCAAGTCAGGTGGAGTAATTTGGTTATCTGGTCAAATCGATGTTGAAGCCGGAGATGATACTGCGTCACAAACCGCTGGTGCACTAGCGAAAATCGACGCGCTGCTCGCTGCTGCTGGAGTAACAAAAGATGCTGTTTGTTTTGCTCAAGTTCTGCTGGATGACATTGGAGACTTCCAAGCAATGAACGAAGTGTATGGTGCGTGGGTAGAATCAATGGATGTCAAACCTGCGAGAGCCGCTTTCGAAGCGGGCGCACTACCAGCGGGAGCAAAGGTCGAGATTGTTGTACAAGCGATAGATTCCAGCTGCTGTTGAGTGGATATAATGCCGGGAACGCCATATCTAGAAAATGCCCCTGAAGGGCTGATGACATGGCCTAAATTATTGAAAATCAGTCTTCCAATTCTCTCCGCACTAACTGCGGTTGCTTGGTGGAATGAAGTTCTTCTTGAATGGGGAATTTTCCTTACGCTTGGTCTCACAATCTCATTCCTCTCTAGGAGATGAAGTCATAGGAAAAGACTCTCACGCCATGTCATGGGAGAGTGGCCGACTCACTGCTTCAAAGCCTACGATATTCGTGGACTTTCTGGAGATGAGTTGTCAGATAAATTCGCTTACCGCCTAGGTAGAGCAATGGCAACATACCTCGAATGCGAATCGTTTGCTGTGGGCAGGGATATTAGAAAATCCAGCCCTGGCTATGCTTCAAACCTAATTCAAGGGCTGGTTGATTCTGGTGTCAAAGTCTTAGATTTGGGAATTGTTTCAACCGGTTGTTTGTACCACGCTTGCTGGACTTTACCGGTGGATGGAGGAGTGATGGTCACTGCATCTCACCTTCCTATGCCAACCCATAATGGCTTCAAAATGTGCAGAGGTACTTTGCCTCTTGCAGGAGAAGAGATTCAAGAATTGAAGGACGTCTTCCTCGCTGGAAATTTCAAAGATGGCGCTGGCGAAGCAATCGACCATCCTCACGAGGATGCTTACCTAGAAGCGATTGTAGCTTCGACTGGTAAATTGGCTAGACCTGTGAAAGTCGCAGTCGACTGTGGTAATGCAGTACCTGGCCCGGCTATGGTAAAGTTGCTAGATATGATTGGAGCAGAGCACATTGATTTGTACTGCGATTGGGACAATACAGAGCCTAACCACGGAGCAGACCCAACTCGAGAATACAACATGGTTGACCTTGCCAAAGTCGTAGTCGACAACGGCCTCGAGTTGGGATTAGGTGCAGACGGCGACGGGGACAGAATTGGAGCCGTTGATGAAAAAGGCGATTTCGTCTATCCTGACAGATTGATTGCACTACTTGCAGAAGACGTGGTTGGCAAGGAAGAAGGAAAAGACTTGCTAATCTATGATGTCAAGTGCTCAATGAATGTTGAGAAAGCAATCGTTTCTGCTGGAGGCAGGCCGATGATGGCAAAGACTGGACACTCGTTCATGAAGCGAGTTCTCGCTGCTAACCCTGATGCACTAATGGCTGCTGAGATGAGCGGCCACATCTTCATGGCTGACAGAGGCTGGTACGGATTCGACTGTTCGCTATACAATGCGGCGAGACTGCTTGAATTATGGTCGAGACGTAATGGGCTTTCATTCAGTTCTGAACTGAACAGACTTGCACCAAATCTTCCAACCACTGGTGAGGTAAAGGTTCCTTGTCCTGAAGAAGAAAAGTTGCAAACAGTTGCTGCGATTACTGAAGCATTCTCTGATTTTGAATCCTCAACAATCGATGGTGTCAGAGTTCGTTTCAACGACGGAAACGGAAATCAGAAAGCCTGGTATTTGGCAAGAAAGTCGAACACTGAACCAATTTTGGTAATGCGTGTTGAGGCAAATGACCAATCTACACTTGATGAGATTCTAGCAATGATCGATGAAAGAGTCTCTTCAATAATCGACATCGGTAAGTTACTGAATTAATCACTCAACTGCAGTGATTGTGTACTCAAGAGAAATCAATTCGATGACGTAGGAAACCTCTTCTCCATCATCAGTAGTTTGGCAACCAGCACCGCCGCCTGTGTTTACTGAGACTGAAATTGAGAGCATGTGCTCTCCTTCACCCATTCCCATGCCATCGAGCTGCACCTCAATGTCTGCTTCACTCATGTTGCTGACGGTGGTACCAACTAAACTGGAGTTATGCCATTCCAAATTCACAGATTCACCTGATGAAACCTGAGTTGAGGGTTCAATTAGTCCGTAGTAATCCATTCCTCCACTTACATCATCATCCTGAGGACCTTGAGCCAAAGCACAACCAAAACCTCCTTGAGATTCGTCGTCAGTAAAGGTTAGAGTTGCTCTAACGCCAACCAAATTCTTGCCCTTGAGGTCATCCATTGAGGCGTCGGAGTTTGCCATGATGTCTTCGGTTGAGCCATCGTTTACGTATTGCGAACCAGAAGCGATTTGGTGATAGGAATAGGTTCCCTCAACAGAGTAGTTTCCAACCGGTCCTGAAAGTTGAACCTCGTCGACATTGCTTGCTGCAAAGTTGAAATAAACAGGGAAAGCGATTGCGAAAAAGACGATTCCAGCAACTAGAATCTGTGTTCTTTGGTCGGTTTTTAGGTCATCCATGAACGCCATAACTTCGCCTCCGATATCTGTGCTGTGCAGGTGCTAGTTTCCAAAGGTTTTGATTCATTTCTTATCCCATTTGGTTAATCCCAACTTAGCGAAAGCCTTGCGCGAGCGTCTGAAAACGGGCAATAGATAGCCGATTCTACTGCGTTCTCCAAACGACCATTTCCAAGGACACCTAGGAAGGGATTTAGCCCATTCACGAATTAGATCCATCGCCTCTTCATTGCCTTGGCCGCCAGGAATTGTCCAAGCTGCCATATTGATTGCTCCTGCACTTCCCTTAGTCTCAGCCCAGGAATGCAATTCCAATCCTTTGAGAGGCCCATCCATGACCTCTAAACCAAGAGTTCTGGCACTTTGGGCCATAGGAATAATGATTGCAAAACGGTCTACTAAACGGCTACCTTCATGGGTAGTTAGCGACCATTCATTGGATTCAGCGAGTAAGCGCAGCGCTTTGATGTTCTCAATGGGCGAGGTTGAGACCTCGAGAGTGAACTCCTTACGCTTGAGCATTAACTAAACCCAGACTGTAAGATATGAAGAAGATAGGGGGTGCATTCCTCAATCGAATGCTGGAAAGGCCACATTCCTCCCCTCCTTGACGGAGGGGAGGTTGTGGATGGTCCATTCACGGCCTGTCCCGCAATCCCCAGCCCAACACGTGGGCGAGGCTGACCACGGACTG
>DAYA01000087.1 GCA_002506705.1 Euryarchaeota archaeon UBA550 | reverse complement strand
TATCAACAGAAAGACGCGAATCAGCCCAGGCATCTTCAAACTTAGACCAATCTGTCCCATTCTGCTTATCAGCCGCACTATCAAGAACCATATTCCAATGAGAAACGGTTCGGCCAACAGGGTCTCTTAAGCATATGATAAGACGTGCATCAGGCCAATTATCTGCTACACGTGAAGGTGCAATAGGGCAAGCCATTGCATGAACCGAGCAATCAATTCGCAAACCGTCTCCAGTGAAACAATCTGCGTATTTTTTCCAATTTGGCTCTGATTCATCTCGTCCAAAGGTACCTTTGTGACTAGCGACTATATTCGGCTCCTTTGGGTCAGAAACACAGATTCCAGGATGCTGCGTCAAGACTTCAGCCAACCAAGTAGTGCCACACTTGGGCGCACCGAGCAAGAAAGCCCCCACCTCACAGACATCACTCATTAAAATCTCCACCTGCCGATTCTTGATCCATTCTGGAGGTCTTTCTTCATCGATACGGGTCGAATAATTTCGGGAGACGTCCTGAGAGACTCCTTCTCCATGATGTTTCCGTTCCGCTAGAACTTGATTAATTGACGGGTTGATGCCGTACCCTTTGTATTGAACGGATTTTGCAGTAGATTCGAATTCAATGCATCGTGCTGGGGATAACGCGCGAAGGCTTCATATCATGGTGGCCTGATTGGGTTTTGTCCTTCGGGACACGGGATGCACGCTCGCCTCGGCGGGTAAGGCGGTGACGCCAATGAGAACAGGGCCATACAATGCTAGGCAAAAAGCAGTACAGCAGCGTCTGTACGGTGAAGGGCCAGAGCTACCGCCGCGTCTCATTCACAGAGGCCATCTACCGTGGCTACATACCTACACTACTCAACTTCAGGCTGAGGGCAAATCGGTCAACACTCAGAAGTCATACATGATCGGTTTGAGACACTTGATTGAAACTCCTCTTCCCGGTGAAGACATCATCACTGAGTTCGAAAGAGATTCAATGAGTGTAGAACAGTTACTCGAAAGAATCGAGCCGTTCAATGGAAGGCTAGACATTTGGGTCAACTCGATGATTGACAAATCGCCATCCACTGTAAAAGCAAGATTGGCAGCTGCTAATCATCTCATCAATTGGTTAGGACAAAAGTGGCCAGAACACTTGGTTCGACCAAAAAGTGGAAAGAAGTTGCCACGTACCTTGTCGAGTAGAGAATTGTCGCTAGTAAAAGAAGCTGCAACCTTCAGCGAAGACCCGCTTGCCAATCTGGTGGTGACAATGATCCTAGATACAGGATTGCGAGTGAGCGAACTTTGTGATTTGGAATTATCAAATATCGACCTTGACGACCATTCAGCGATGGTAATCGACGGTAAGGGTGGAAAGGATAGACTGGTACTATTCACTGAATCTACCGTCTCTCGGATTCTGGCATGGCTTCCACTAAGGGAGGATAGGAATCCACAGGGAGAACATTTGCTCGTGACCAAGACTGGAAGAGCATTGCAGTCTAGAAGCGTTCAGCGTCTGATGGATAAATTGGCTGATGAGGCTGGAATTCCGCGCGGTAGGCTTACTCCACACGTTCTCAGACATAATTTCGCTACTGGATTACTTGAGCGAGGTGCTGACCTGGTCAGCATTCAGCGATTGTTAGGGCATGCAAGCATCGCAACTACGCGCGTTTATCTCGAGATAAGTGACCAAACATTGCGAGAAATCTACAAGCGCGCTACATCCATTGAAGTAGAAGATAGTGAATTATGACCGCGCTTTTTTGCGCTTCTCGATTTTTGACGGGCCGCTCCATTCCCTATGGCTTGTGACTTTGTTACCCTCATGCCCTTCGATAGGACAATATTTGCCGCTCCTACAACGAGAGCAGTTACCTTTCGGAGGTAACTCAACTACCTTACGCAGTTTCCCATACTTGCGCCTTGGCATAACAAACCCTCCAACTTGAGGGTCTTACAACATAGCGGTAGAAATTCTCACTTTTTCTTGAACCATGCCATGTCTTTGACAGAGCGAGGAACTTTGAGGGTGCTTCCCTTTCTTCCATCTTTGGCCTTCTCGGTCTTGACTTTGTGTTCACCGGTTTTGCTAACCGTCTTTTCAGCAACTTTCTGTCCTGCTGCAGCAGCCTTAGAGGCTGCTTTCTTGGCAGTGGATTTCGCTTTGGTTGCGGTCTTTTTTGCAGAGGTTTTCGCCTTTGCTGCAGCCGCTTTTGTCTTAGATGCTGCACTCTTGGCGGTTGATTTTGCTTTGGTGGTTGCTTTCTTTGCAGTATTCTTTGCTACTGCTGCGAGTAATTTCTTAGAAATCGCTGCACTCAATCCTGCCTTTGCAAGACCTTTAGCACCTGCTTTATTGACTCCTGCGGCAGACTTGATTCCTGCATCGCTGAGTTTCTGTGCTGTGGCTTTACCTACACCAGGGATTGTCATTAATGCTGCGAGTGGGTCCTTCTTCGGCTTAGCGGCCATGTCTTCACCTGCTCAACCCATGACACACCCATCTCATGAACCCTTCTCTTTTGGAGGGGGAAAATTAAGTTCAAAGGCCGATGTGACCAAAATATGCAAGAGATGTTGGAGGCACTATCTTCAACACTTCATGCTCAGGTAAGAGGTGCTGGGCCTACACACGGCTATGATGGCGAAGGGTTCCTGAGACCAAAAGCTCACCCTGCAAACATCTCCACTGTATACCTCGGAGATGTTGCCCAAACGTTACTCAAGGTTGTACAGGGCGTTAGCACTCCGGTTATGGAAGAAAAGCCCGGCTTCGATGAACAGTCATGGGCTTTCACATGCAGGGCTGGAGACATATCGATTCGAGTTTCAAGTTATTCATATTGGGGTTTTGGTCTTTTCACCAAATGTTACGCTAACACAATTACACTTGAAGGGCCACTAGAAGAAAGAGCACGTATCGTCTTCGATTTAGTCTCAGCATTATCACACAAACCTTGGGAATTCTCTAGGAGAGGGAAATTCAATTCAAAGGTTTCAAACATCGAAGATAATCACCAAACTTGGACTGCACACATCGAACGTGCTAGAGATGACTTGAATGAGTTGATTGAAACAACACTCCTTGAGAAAGGTGATTGCGAAGATATTGAAATCGCTAGGAATGCATTGGCTGACGATAATGCTCCTGCTGTATTGAGAGCTCTATCGAGAATCGAGGCAGATTCTATTGAAATCGAGGTTGAAGACGTTATTCCTGATGGACAGGTATTGCGACTGGAAGGTGATGTACCATTCATCGACTTATCATCAAGTGAGGAAGAATGACCGCGCGTCGCGTTGATAAAGGGGATTAATGTCGGCGGTGACATGGCAAAGAAAGACGGCGGCGGCATTCAGCAGGCTGCAGGTCTAATTCGATACTTCGATGAGGAATCCGAAGAGTCTTGGAAAATTAGTCCAAGACAAGTTTACCTTGCATGTATCGGACTTGCTGGATTCATCTACCTAGTAAACGAGGGCGTTGTCGGATGGATCATGGATATGTTCTGATTACCTCAAGGGTTCAATCAGAACTACAGAACCATCGGTTCTAGCCATTCCCTGAGCGACTTGCATTGCTGTTTCCAAGTCCATTGTTGCTCCAAGGGTTCTCGGCCCCTCGACTTCGTGTACAACCAATCTGTGAGTTAGGTGAGTCAAAGTTTCTTGACTAACTCTTTCGAAAACCCACTTTTCATTTTCAATTCTAACCATGGCTGGAACGTCCACAAGCGGTCCCATCTCGCTACCGATTGTTTTCGTTCTACCGCTGAGTCCTTGTAAATCTGCCAGCGGTTTCCATGAGCGTCTTTTAACTCTCATTCTTACTTTCTTTTCTTGGCTTACGCCGTCTCTAAATGCTCTACCCATCAGGATCCCCATCCCTGGAGAATTACTTCTCCAATATGCAATGGAATTTTATCCATTCATAACAGTTGGGGGGACTTCCCATTTATTGTGCCGCTTTTTGCTGACCTTTTTCTAAAACCAAAGGTGAACTAACCGAAATCAAAATTGCAAGTGCAATTCCAAGCAATAAATGTCCAGATAAGTCTGTTTGTAGGGATATCAGTATTGGACTGACAGAAAGACCAAATCTCCATCCCCAAGCCTCTGGGCGCGGATGCTCATCAAACCCAAACAAAGGCAATAGCATTCCAATTAAGCCAATTGCAGTAACTGCAACAGTCAGCCAAAGAGCCACTGCTATCGCTCCATTTCCATCACCGATTCTGTTCACACTAGAAAGAGATGCATAGGTGATTGCGAATATCAAGATTATACCAATCAGAGTTGATATCGCTAGAGCATTAGCACGACCTTTTCCTGAGCCAATCTTGGGTGTTATTCTCTCTTCCAAGAAAGGTAGGAATCCAATAAAACAAAGTGAGATTATGATCACAAATAATCCTGAGTATGAAACTAAATTTGAGAGCAGACCCAGTGAGACGAGAATTAACAAAATTCCAATGCTGTTTTTTGCATCGAAATTAATCGAGTTGTACATCAATTGGGCAAGAACTATGCCTGCCAAAATTGATTCGAAGATTGCTATCACTCCCTCTGTAGTTGTGTATTCATTTACTGTTTCATTTATTCCACTTTCAGGATACATTGCTAGAAGCAAGACAAATGTTACAGCGCCACCAAATCCATTGAGGTATTTCTTATTCACACCGTTGTAAATGTGATACTGAATCATTCCACACATTGCTGTTACAATGATTAGTGCAGAACCTCCTGACTGATGGATCCCCTCGAATGGAGATTGTACAAAAGCGAGGAAGGCAAGTATCGCAGTTATTGTTGGAAGCCACTTTCCTTTCTCCACGAGAGGTGACAAAAACATGGCCAGTGCAGATAGGAACGCAAGGGTCGCCATCGTTTCAGCCATGACACTCCCACATGCAACTGAGCCATTAGCCTTGCACAAGCAAGAAGAGTAAGAGACCCTGCCCAGTAACATGGTGCGACCAGCAGATGCGGGTTTACTCGATGAGTTAGCCAGCACTCCGCTCTCGGGCTTGTCAAGAAGTCTCGGCATCGATATCGAAAAATGGTTGCCTGTGGCTTCTTCTCCGCTTCCAATTACCCTTCGTGTAACTCCAAATCGCCACGATATCGAATGGACTCGAAATATGCTTGAATCCATAGGTGGGGAAAAAATTCCCTGGATGGTAATGAGTGAATCTTGGGTAATGCCATTTTCAAAAGGAGATTACCCAAGCGATGAGGCCAAGAAGATCATCACCCTACTACATGAAACGGGCAGAATAACAAGACAGGAGGCGGTTTCTATGCTACCTCCGGTAGTTCTTGAACCGAAAAAGGACGATTTGGTGATGGATACTTGTGCTGCCCCTGGGTCTAAGGCAACACAACTTGCAGAAGCGGTGCCAAATGGTTTAGTGTTAGCAAATGAACCCTCATCTGGAAGATTGAATTTGTTAACCACAAATCGCGGAAGGCTCGGGATAGAGAACATGCTAATCATGCAGCATGATGGCAGGCACATTGGAAGAATGCCTGAGCCGGGTGTTGATGGAGTGGTTGTAGACGCTCCATGTAGTGGAACTGCGACTACGAGGAAAAACCGTGAACTGTGGAAATCCTGGACTCCAAAAGTCGGTCGCAGCTTGTTCAAGTTGCAATCCGATATAGCGACAAGAGCTGCGCAATTACTTCGACCTGGTGGAAAAATGGTCTACTCAACGTGTTCACTCGACCCTGTTGAAAATGAAGCAGTTGTTTGTGAAATATTGCAGAGATGCCCGTGGCTTGAACTGACCAATATCGATGCTGACAGATTATTCCCGACTCTAATCTATCATCGAGGAAGAAATGATTGGCCAATATTGGATGAAAGCGCAGAAGTCGTTGACTGGGAGGGTGAAATGCCAAGACTTGTCGGCCTTAGTGAAGAGATGCTCAATCCCTATCAAAGGGGAATTGAATCTCCAGACCTTTCAAAGACGATTAGAGTTCACCAGCATGAAAACAATACTGGAGGCTTTTTCGTAGCCTTGTTTGAGCATGTTGCAGAAAGAACACCTGAAGGTATTGCTAGGTCGATGATTTTACACAGGGAACTAAATAGAGAACCTGAGGAATTACCACGGAGAAAACGTAGCAAGCACACAACAATTCCTGCTTCGAAAGATGTAGTCGATGATATCTGTAAGAAATGGGGAATCGACAAGGATGAATTTGCTTGGTGGCAGAGAGGAAAGAGAGTAAACCTATCTTCCAGGATGGCATACGATAGATTGTACAAACCTGTTGTTGTAAATAAGAAAGGAGATTACTGGCCGGGAGATGATTTCCATCCCCTGAAGATTATTCATGTTGGCCAACCTACTTTCACAGACAACAAGGGAATTTGGAGACCACGTCAGGAAGCATTGGGGCTATTGCGAGGCAGAATTTCTGCAAGCGTTGTTGAAATCGACCAAGAAACAATGATTTCACTAATCCAAGGAAACGCACCTTTGAGAGAGGAATTTGTTACGGAAATAGAGCGTGGTTCATTTGTATTGAAATGTGGGGAGTTCTTTCTTCCTGCGTGGGTTGCTGCTCGTGTTTCACTTATGTTGGACGAGAAGGAAAAAGAAATTATCCGCATGAAACTAGGAATCGAATCAGAGGAGGAAGAGGAATGAGAGTTTTTGCTTTCATTGTGGTGTTACTAATGCTGCCATTAGCTAGTGCTATCTCTGATTTGTCAATCTACTCCGAGGCTGAATTCTCTTCTCAAGACGAGGCACCAATTCTAGTAGAATGGTTCCACGGAATTGATGATGAAAGCCAAGTGGAAGACTTGAGAAAATTGGACAGGGATGGTGAAATCACCCTACTACACTGGAGGACAGGAGCTGATAACGAAGGAGGAAACCTTCCCAGCGATGATGCAGATGCCAGACACATGTACCACAGTTTTCTGACTACTCCTGCAGTTGCAGTTGATGGTTATCCAGAAAACATCTCTGATTTCGAACCAGAAGTTAGGCAGAACGAGGTCTCCATCGATTGGACTATCCAACTAATTGGCTCATCCGAAGTTGAATTACTGAATATTACCGCAACTTGGACCAATCCAAAGGAATTGAATGGTGCAACACAGATGCATATTTTCATCATCGAAACAAACGCTATCGATGATATGGGAAGGGAAGTTCCCAACCTTGTCAGAGATTGGTCTCCTTCGTCCTCACTGAACTTCGCTGCAAACGGTACAAATCACTGGAATGAAACAATAACTCGAGATCATCTAGTTGGCGCAGGTGTAGAATTAGGTGATGCTAGTTTTGCAGATAAGTACGAGGTAATGCTCATTCTGATCGGTGGTTTTGAGGACGAGAAAACCAACAGAGTCCTATCAATTCAGAGAGAGCAAATGCCAACCTATTGGCAATCCGTAGACCAAGGAGCAATACTAACTCCTGCCATTCTTTTGCTTGTTTTGATTGTACTAATTGGCTTCATTGTGATGGCTGAGCGAAAGAGAGAGATTGGTTTGCCGCGACTAGAAGGTTCATGGTCAAAAGAAGAAAACGTCATCGAGTATCGAATTATTACAGGATATCAAGTCGAAATTGGTGATTTAACAATGGGCGACGGATGGAGAGCAAATGGGCGGATAAAGAAGCAAACCATTGCTGCTTACACCACACACACTGGTACTTTACGAGTAACCGGGAATGGGAAATTATCACTCAAATTGGCCGTGAAAGTTGACGAATTAGGAGATTGGATTCTAGATCTGAATCTCCCAAATCCTCGGTCGAATGATTGAATAGCAGAAGCCTGTCGCTTGGATTCATGGCTTTAGATTCTGTAGACAGGGCAATCATTGACGCTCTTTGCGAGGACGGAAGGCTATCTCATAGGCAGTTGGCACAGAAGCTGGGAGTAGCCCAAGGAACCATTACGAACCGACTTCGTAAGTTGGAAGGTGACGGTGTTATCCTTGGTTATGGTCCAACTTTGAACGCTGATTCGGTAGGATGGGGAATGACTGTAATGGCAGGATTGTGTATCGAAAAAGGTAAGATCATGGACGTGCAAAAACACATTTCTGCAGACAAAAGGGTCTTCGCTGTATACGACGTTACAGGGGACTGGGATTCGATGGTTCTTGCAAGAGTGAAGAATCGAGAAGATCTTGATAATTTGACAAAAACCGTATTCACCCTCAAAGGAATCTCTCGCTCTTACACTCACGTCGTACTGAATACTGTAAAGGAATCAGGCGTTATCCTCCCCGAGGAATGATGGTAAATCTTCAACACACATCGTGTCTGGTTTCATCGCCTTAGATAGAGCTCTTCGTAACTCATCGCACGGCTTTATGTCGAGACTTGTCATTGAATCCATCAATCTCTTTTGCAGTCTGCCTCCAGTCCTATCCCAATCCATCAGAACGATGCAAGAGCCGTATTCTTCTACGATATAGACCACAACTCTATCAACACTCCAACCACGATTCAGCTTCTCGATTGGGCCTGTGAAACCTAACTTTCGTAATGCTATTTCATCGCGTTTGCCTTCAACGAGTATGACTTTGCCCTCAGCATTTTCTTCAATGCCTTCTTCAAGGGCTCTATTCGCCAACGAATAACGTTGTTCACGATTCAAAATATCCCTCCAAAATGGAAATTATCTCTCCCGAATTCAATCCTGTGATACTCACTTTTTTGCTGCGGCTGGCTTGTCCTGATACAATGGATACTGGAGATAAAAATACCTTCCCAAGTACGTTACAAACCGCATGGTTCGCCTTCCCTTGCTGCGCCTCAGCCTTTACAGCAACCTGTAATTTACCTCTCCATTTATTGAATCCAACGATACCTTGACGTGAAGATCCTGGCTGGACTTCAATGTCCAAAATTATGGTCCCATCTAGGGTCTTCTGAATGCAAGATTCGACCCCCATAATATAACCCCTGAGAACTGTTTATTAAGTAATCTTCATTGATAAAATGTCGTATATACGCAATCAATTAATACGGCCATCTGACCGGTACCAACATGAGCGCATCTCGTGAGTTATGGCCTGACGAATATACAGTGTTCAATATTCTTTACGATAAGTTTCTTTTCTGGTCAATCGTGGTCGGAATTTTCACCTTTACATGGCTGCTAATCGCTGTACTGCGCTACAGAGACGGAATTGAGCCTGCCGGTAAAGAAGAACTCAAAGTTGGCACGTTCCCGAAGGAGAGACACCACTTCGATCTCGAATTCGCTTGGTTCTTGGGGCCAACAATTCTTGTTGTGTGGGTTACAATTCTCGCATTCGGTTCAATGAACATTGTTTGGGGTGAAGTTCAGAAATTGCAAGAAGAGGACACATTCACTGTTGAAGTCAATGGACTACAATGGTACTGGGACTTCTACTACCATGATGAACTAACATGGGAAGATATGGACACTGGCCATGACGTTACTTGGAATGCTAGTGGACTAACCATAGACGCTGGAGAAGATGCAACCTCTGCTGTAGTGAAGTGGGGTAGAGTATCTCTAGGATTGTCCGAGACACTCGATTTGGCCAACGTGACCACGATGGACAGAGGTTTCGATGAAACCATCCCTCAAAGCGTAGACATTCAAGATGCGGAAGGAAATATCATCCACAGATGGCAACATATCCCAGAAAGGCAAGTCGACTCCAGTGGTGAAGAATTATACATTTACAAGATGAGTGGCAACCTAATCATTCCATGTGATGAAAACGTTCTCTTCAACATCTTCAGTATGAACTTGGATAGAGAGGATGATTCATTTGATCGTTCTAGCACCTACCAAGGTGTACAACACGCATTCTGGCTACAAGAATGGGGAATGAAAGAAGATGCAGTTCCTGGATTAGATTCAGGAACCTGGATGTATGTTCAGCCAAACGAAGCAGGAGTATTCCCAATCCGATGTGCTGAATACTGCGGAAAAGAGCACTCACTAATGTACGGCCAAGTCGAGGTCGTTGCAAGAGAAGGTATGACCTGCGATGCAGACTTTGGTGTCTACTTCGAACATGAGGAGTTGAGATGATGAAGGGTAGAAGCATTGCAGTCCTTGCGATTCTACTAGTTGCACTAGCTTCCACAACATCGTTTGAAGCAAGGCAAACCGGAATTGTAACTGAAGGTGGTTGTGGTTGCCACGGCGGAATGAGTTCTGATACTGTGATCACAGTAGACGGACTGCCAGACGTTTTCAATGCATCAGAAGAGTACTTCTTTACACTTGCAATTTCAAATGACAATGTACCAATTGACAACCCTGACCAAAATGGTGGTTTCAGTATCATCCTAAAGGGCGGAGGCGTACTAGAGTCAGTACCTGATATCGATGGAAACGTCGCTCAGGAGATGGAGGGTGGATTAACCCACTCCATGGACATTAACGACCGAAGGACTTGGGATTTCAAGTGGACCGCACCTGCTGATGACACCGCAATTGCTAGTTTCCTAATCTTTGGAAACGCAGTAAACGGCAACGGTGCACCATCCGGTGACGAGTGGAACCAACTAGATGTTGAAGTCGCTGGAATTAACGCAAACCCGAGCGCACCAAGCGCTGAAGCTCTTACCATCCTAATGACGGTCATCGGACTGGCACTGGGCCTGATCTTAATCGGAAGTATGTGGGTATTCTACACACGCAACCCTGACAACTTCTCTATCGGAAACTTCTGGGCTTACCTCAAGCCTTGGTTGACCACCACAGACCACAAGCAAGTCGGTATCCTGTACTTCTTGTACGGATTCTTCTTCTTCCTTGTAGGAGGATTGCTAGCACTACTGTTCCGTATTCAGTTAGCACTACCAGAAAACGATTTCTTGACACAAGCAGAATACAACTCGTTCTTCACTTTGCACGGTACAACCATGATTTTCTTAGCGGCAATGCCAATGATTGCTGGATTCATGAACTACATTCTGCCTCTGCAAATTGGAGCAAAGGACCTGGCTTTCCCAAGAATTAACGCTCTAGGTTTCTGGCTGATTGTTGCTGCAGCACCTTTGATTTTCACAGGTGTGTGGAGTGGTGAGGCTGCTGACATTACTTGGGTTATGTACCCACCTTACTCCAGCCTAAGCGGCCACGCTGGTGGTCCGAACCCGGGTACAATTGCATTCATTTCCGGTATTGCTCTGCTCGGTGCATCCTCTACTCTATCTGGTGTTAACTTCGTAACAACCACCTTCACAATGCGTGCAAAGGGTGTTGGATGGATGAAGATGCCTCTGTTTACCTGGTCTGTTCTAATCAGCGTATTCATGCTGTACGTGAGCCTACCAGCATTCGTAATCGGTATCTTCTTCCTATTGTTTGACTCAACTATTGGAACAACGTTCTTCACAGCAGGTGGAGACCCGCTATTGTTCCAGCACTTGTTCTGGTTCTTCGGACATCCTGAAGTATACGTTGTCGTTGTACCGGCGTTCGGAATCGTTTCGGAAGTACTTGCTACAAGCGCAAGGAGATCCATCTTCGGATACCGCTCAATGGTTTACGCAATGGTCGGAATCGGTGTTGTTGGTTTCGTCGTTTGGGGACACCACATGCTAACCAGCGGAATGAGCCCAGCATGGCGTGCTGCGTTCATGATTACCACAATGGCAGTTGCTATTCCTACCGGTGTGAAAATTTTCAACTGGCTTGCGACTCTTTGGGGTGGAAGTCTAGTATTCAAGACACACACGCTATGGTCACTTGGATTCTTGATCACATTCACACTCGGTGGTCTATCTGGAATGTTCTTCCCAGTGGCTGGACTTGACACACAATTCCACGATGGATACTTCGTCGTTGCTCACTTCCACTATGTGTTCATCGGCGGTATCATCTTCGCATTATTCTCCGGAATTTACTACTGGTTCCCTAAGGTAACTGGTAGAAAGATGAACGAGACCCTTGGACTGTGGCACTTCTTGATTGCATTCAGTTCGTACAATGCTGCGTTCTGGCCAATGCACGCTGTAGGAATTATGGGTATGCCAAGAAGAACCCACACTTATGCAGTAGAGTCTGGATTTGCTGAATTGAATATGGCGATCTCAACATTCGCCATCATCTTCGGTATCTCTCAGTTACTACTGGTTTGGAACATCGTTCGCTCCGTAAAGAAGGGCGAGAAGGTTGGCAAGGACCCGTGGGGTGGTTGGTCTCTAGAGTGGGCCGTAACCTCACCACCGCCAACACCATCCTTCGCAGTGGAGCCTACTCAGTACGATGCTAACGACCCAAGCGACCACCACGAGACCAAGTTGGAATCAATACTCAAGGCTCCGTTTAGAACGATGAGCAGTCTCTGGAATAAGGAGGCGAAATCATGAGCGGAAGTCTACACGATGTAAAGAACGATGTCTGGATGAGAGCAGTCATCGTTTCGGTCATCCTACTATTTGTTGGAGCTGCAGCATACGGCGCATTCGCTGTTGGTGTTGGTACAGTAAAGAAGAACGAATGGGATGCTGCTTACGATGATTACAATGAAGCAAAGGCCCACCTTGACATGCTTGTCGAATCAGAAACAGACGACCCTAACGCATCCTTCGCAGAGCAAAAAGCGGCTGAGAAGGCTGTGGATGAAGCATATGATGCTAAGGTAGACGCTCATCTATCCTACCTCACATGGGTAACTGCTGGAAAGACGATTCTTGTCATGATGATTATCTATGCCGCATTCTACGGAATTTCTGGATTCTACAATAGTATTCAACCAGAAGAAGAACATGATGACCACCATCATGATGACCACGAAGAGCACCACGGCTCTGCTTCACCGATTCTAATGGCTGCAGGTCTGATGTTCTTCATGATTGGATTCCCGGGATTCGTCAACACATGCAAATCACTCCTAGGACTAGACTACAGTGCCGAAATGGGAGATTTCGGAATGTCGATAGTCGGTGCTGCAATTCTGATCATTGGTATCGGCAACTGGTGGAACGAGGACCTCAAAGGACACCAGGAGCAAATCGCTACATCTGCTCCATTCCAAGGACAAGACATTCGTAAGGCAGGAATGTGGATTTTCCTAATATCTGAGACAATGGTCTTCGCATCATTCTTCTCCTCTTACTTGAGAATGAGAACTGGATGGTGTACTGAGTGGGCTGTTAACGCAGGAAAGTGTGACCTTGTCGACACACAGACTGCATCAGACCTACTACGCCACGAAGTTGGAACACTACTACCTGGTGCAATCAACACATTTGCTCTGATTATCTCTTCTTACACTATCGTACTTGCACTAAAGGTTGCTAAGGATGTAAACTGGGAGCCGTCAAAGAATGCATTGATGGCTAAGTTATTCCCAACAAGAAAGAAGGCTGTCAGAAATTATCTAATCATCACCTTAGCACTAGGTTCGATGTTTATCGTATTGAAGTTGGTTGAGTGGAGCCACCTAATCGCTGAAGGTTTCACAATCGATACACAAGCAGGTTCTATCTTCTATGTAGCAACCGGTGCACACGGCCTCCACGTATTCATTGGATTGTTAGTCATGCTATTCATGATATTCAAGGCAGATGTCCTTGAGAATGGATATGACGAGCACAACGGCCAGGGAATCGAATACTTCGGTTTGTACTGGCACTTTGTGGATTTGGCGTGGGTTGCCATCTTCCCGGCATTCTATCTGTATTGAGGTGATAACATGGGCGAACACAAGTATACTGGACCAATAGCAGGACTTTTCCAAAAAATGGCTGATCTCATCGGCAAGGACGTTTACTACGTAAATTTCCTAATTCTGATGTTCTTCACTTTGTTTGAAGTTGCAGCTGTTTTCTTTGAGGTTATTCCTGGCACTGACATTGAAATCACTAGAACCGCTGTTTGGGGAGTTCTAATCGTTGTTGGAATTATCAAAGGATACGGAATTGCTGCCTTCTTCATGCACTTGAAGGGGGACCCATTCATCTACACACGTACTGCATTATTCCCTGTGATTTTCGCAGCACTGATGCTATGGGGTATCGGGCTTTCCAACCCTGCAGGAATCGACCAACTTCCTGCGTGGTGTACACCAAACTGGGATTACTCCTACGTGACAGAATGATACTAATCGCCTCAAACTTTCATTAAGGAAAGCATTGAGGGAAAAATATGCGCTGGTTTGCCCTTGCTGTAGCAACTACATTGGCACTGTCCGTTCTTCCTTTAGATTCGGTTTCCGGCTCTGATAACCACGACCACCATTGGAATGGGTACGTATTGGATAGAGACAAAATCTCTGATCATGTATTGATAGACGAGAATTACGATTACTATTCTTTGAAGAAAGGGACGCATGACGTAATCGTTGTAGCGTTTATTTTTACAACATGCCCTGATGTTTGCCCGGTAATCACAAGCAACCTAGTAAGCGCTGAACAACAGTTAGATGGAATTGATTACCAATTCATATCAGTCACTGTAGACCCAGCAAAAGATACTCCAGCAGAATTAAGGAAATACATGGACAACTATGGAGCATCGTGGCCACATCTAACCGCTGAATTAGAAGATATACAAGCTGTATGGGACGATTTCATGATACAAGTCAATACTACTGAATTAGAAAATCATGAACATGGACACAACCATGGTGAAGAAGAAACTCATTCTGATGAAGATGAGGAACCAACTGTAATGGTCGCTCTACCTAGCGGTGAGATTTATTCTGAAAATGTCGAACTTAATGGATTTGACCAGTTAACAGCATCAGCATACAAGAACGGCTGGACAGTTAATTCAAGTTCTAGCCAATGGGGTACATTCGTATCTGGACTGAATCAGGATGATGGTCCAGCAGATTACTCATGGTGGTGGGAATTACACTCTTGGAATACAACAAGTGAAGCATGGGAGGCTTCAATCATGGGAATTGATTCTATCGAAGCAGGAAATCTTGCATTCGCGCCAAACTCAACCGATGATACTGCTATACCTGCTCCGCAAGGAGATGATGCTTCATTCACAATTGTGCAGTCTAATGGTTCGACCGACACTGCTGTGATGGACGAATTAAACGCTTGGCACATGTCAATAGGAGCACTAGACTCATTTGTAGCTCCGGACTCTGATTGGGGACATTACATGACCACTATCAACGGGGTTGAGGCTCCTGATGATTATTCATGGTGGTGGGCATTACACTACTGGGAAGAAACAAACGAATCTTGGATTGTGAGCGATGTTGGAATGGACTCCTTAGTTGACAAACAACACATCTTGTGGGCACCCAATTCCACCGACGCATCCTCTATTCCTGCTCCTGATGATTACATGGTACACAAATTGGGAGTAGTCTATGCAGATGGCTCTACAGAGTTATTTGATGCACGATATTACAACATGGCAGAAGTGAGTGCAATTGAGCACACAAACATTGCACTATCTCAAAACGACATCAATTATTCTGAAACCGATTCTAAGGTGACTTCAATCGGAGGCTCTGATTCAAATTACAGTCTTTACATCTGGCACGACATGGGTTCCTTTAGCCATTGGATGTCAATCTCCGATTCTGCTGATGAAGCAATGCTGATGGAAGACGCTAACCACTTCGCTTGGGTTGCTGAAGGACAAGATGCTTCAGACCTTCCTTCTCCTGAGGTTGACCCTAACGAGGTAAAAAATGACACTTCAACCTCACATTCAACTCAAACCTTCATTCTAGATTCTGACTGGAAACCAAAAGTCGTGTTTGTCGGATATGATTGGAACGTAGACCATTTCGTTGAAGATGTAAAGCGGGCTGCAAAACTAAATTCACACCCTGATGATCATGGATTACCAGGGTTCACGTTTGTGACTCTATCTGCAGGCATTGGACT
Organism: Euryarchaeota archaeon UBA550; assembly: GCA_002506705.1. Classification (GTDB taxonomy): domain Archaea; phylum Thermoplasmatota; class Poseidoniia; order Poseidoniales; family Poseidoniaceae; genus MGIIa-K1. Next base: position 155 of record DAYA01000087.1, on the reverse strand, counting down.
TGCAATTATCGCTTCAAGTCGCGATGAATGATTAAGGATAGATTCTTGAAAGAAATGCCCTCCCCACAAACTAGGCGGAGATCGCATAGCCTGGTATTGCGGTGGACTTGAAATCCACTGTCCCTCGGACACGGGAGTTCGAATCTCTCTCTCCG
>DAYA01000073.1:31779-39542 GCA_002506705.1 Euryarchaeota archaeon UBA550 | reverse complement strand
CCACTCGCCCGGGATGCAATCTCAATGCCACCAAAAAAGGTGAGAAAGGGTTCTTGCCAAAGGGTCAAAATGGATTTGGATGTAACAAAACTCCCGATTCCAAAGACATGGCCAATGGATGGCGGACGGTACATCACCCTGCCACTCGTTGTTACCAAAGACCCTAATTCTGGCGAACACAATCTTGGAATGTACAGAGGTCAGGTATTCGGTCCAAAAGAAGTAGGATTGCACTGGCAAATACACAAGCACGGTGCAGACCATGCAGCCGCTTGGCCAGATGGAAAAATGCCGGTTGCAATTTGCATTGGTGGACCTCCTGAATTGATTTTCTCAGCAATCGCCCCACTGCCCGATAATCTCGAAGAGTACATGTTCGCTGGATTCCTTGGAAAAAGAAGGCTAAGAATCACAAAAGCGCTCACCCAAGATATTCTAGTTCCTGCTGATGCAGACGTGGTTATCGAAGGGTGGGTGGATGCAACTCAAACCAGAACTGAGGGGCCGTTCGGAGACCACTTTGGATTCTACTCGCTAACCGGGCAGTATCCTGTGCTGAATGTAACAGCAATAACCCGCAGAAAAAACGCAGTTTTGGCCGCCACCATTGTCGGACAACCACCGATGGAAGATGGATACCTTGGAGAGGCGATAGGCAAACAGTTCCGGCCGATTCTATCCTTCCAACACAGAGACGTGCTGGATCTTCACTTACCATTGGAAACTGGTTTCCATAATCTAGCGATTGTCAAGAGTAAGCAAAGATATCCTCGCCAAGCAAGGAAAACCTGCCTCGGCCTATTGGGTGCGGGACAAATGATGTTCTTGAAAATCCTAATCGCTACCGACGATAAGCCTAGTGACCTTGAAGCACTTCTAGATGCTTTGAACAATCGAGTTGACCCGAGAACCGACATTACCATAATTGACGGAATGGTAAGTGACTCTCTTGAACCAGCATCAACCTATGAGAATGTACATTCCAAAGTTATCATTGATGCAACTAAACTAGTTCCTGCTGACCCTAGGAGCGGAGAGCCACTAGAAGGATCTCCGGTTGAGGAAGTACCTGCTTGGAGAAAAGGGGAAGAGGAGCCCCCTGGAATAAGCGAAGCATTACTGAAAGAAATCTCAGAATTAGATGATGTCGAAGACTGCTTGCTGATGAGAAATTCAATGCTCGTAGTAACTGTTGACATCCCAGGAAAACCTCAGCCAAGAACCGGTATGGACTGGCCAGATGAAGATGCTGCTAGGGCGCAGAGAGAGAAAATTTCTCAATTGCGAAATTCAATTTGGCAATTGGATTCAAAAAATGAACTTCGATGGCTCTTCATCACAGATAACGACATGAACTTGCACGGTGAAGGGGCGATGAGAAGACTACTGTGGCAACTAACTTCACGCTTTGCAGTAGAGCGCGATTTCATCGTTGAAGATGGCAGAATATTCTGGGATGCAACTACTCCAATTCCATCCAACGAGGGGCCGACTCCGGTTCGCCGGTGGCCCGCAATTACAATGCATGATCCTGAGACTCTGGCTGCGATAGATAGATTTGACCTACCACCATGGCCAGACAACTTGGTGATGTGAATGGACCTCAAACAAATCGCATCATTCGTAAAAATAGAACACACTTTGTTCAGCCTACCCTTTGTCTTCATTGGAGCATTGATGGCTGGCGACCCCACGTATGCTCAGTACTTCTGGATACTCATTGCGGCAGTTGGAGCGCGCGGTCTGGCGATGGGATTGAACAGAATTATCGATAGAAATATCGATGCTGAGAACCCTAGAACTGCGAATCGCCATTTAGCTTCGGGGAGCATGTCTCTAAAGACGGCATGGATTCTCTGCGGTATATTCCTTGGAATGCTTGTGCTTGGAGCAGGAATGCTAAACCCGCTTTGCTTGTATCTTTCACCGATTCCTGTAATTGCATTCGTAGTTTATCCATACCTCAAGCGATTTACGTGGCTTTGCCATTGGTGGCTTGGAGGTTGTCTAGCATTAGCTCCAGCAGGCGCATGGGTGGCTATTACTGGAGAGATCTCCTCAAATTCCTGGTATCCAGACCTGTTGTATGTCTCACTGGGAGTTCTGGTTTGGATTGCGGCATTTGACTTAGGATATGCACAGATGGATGTTGAAAGCGACAAGAAGAATGGAGTGAAATCTTTCCCGGCTACTTTCACACCGCCAGTTACTATGGCAGCTATGTTGATTTCAATGCCGATTTGGGCAGTTGCTTTCTCGATAGTCTCTCCTGCAGGAACTCTGATCTCTCTCGGCTTTGTAACAACTGTACTGGTGGCTGCAGGAAATAACTTCCAAGATTGGTGGTTTAGAGCCCATGCATCCACAGGATGGATACTACTACTTGCGATGCAACTTTGATAGAGTGGCATGATTCGCAGTAAATCATGAATCCGATAGTAAGGTCATTGCTAGAATTCAATGAAGCGTTCGAAATACCAAAGTTAGACCAGCCAGGACTCGGCCCTGAAGAATTAATTGAGTTAAGAATCAAGTTACTTACAGAAGAAGTGCAAGAATACGCAGAGGCTGCAAGAGCAGGAGATATTGTAGAAGTTCTAGATGCTCTAGCGGATATTGGTTACATTCTTGCTGGTACAATCATCAATCATGGAATGCAAGACATCTATGATGATGCATTCAATGAAGTCCACAGGTCAAACATGGCTAAACTGGTCGACGGTAAGGTCTTGAGAAGAGAGGATGGAAAGGTGCTGAAACCTGAAGGTTGGCAACCACCACAGCTTGCTCAGTTCCTCCAGTGAGTTATTGAGTAAACTCCTCTTGGGATTTCTATGCGCACAGCGTTAGTGACCGGTGGCGGCAGAGGAATTGGGGCTGCAATCTCCAAACAACTAGCCAAAGATGGCTACAGGATTCTTCTGACATACTGCAACTCCTCAAAGCCGGCTGAGATGGTAGTAGATGAAATCAGAGACTCTGGAGTTGATGCTGTTGCAGCTAACTGTGATGTGACTGATGCTAGAGAGGTCGCACTTCTTGCAACACATCCATGGGTTATTGAAGGAATAGACGCCCTTGTTATCAATCACGGTAGATATGACCGAATCGATGCTAGGAATTTGGATATCGACCATTTACGAAGAACGATGACAACTAACTTTGAAGGAGCATTCCTAACCTGGAATGCTGTAAAGTCAAATCTAACAGACAATGCAAGAATTTGCGTAATCGGTAGCCAACTGGGAACTAGAGGTTCCCCCCACGGTGCTGATTACTCAGCATCCAAAGCCGCACTTTCCACATGGGCTCGCTCCCTCGCACAATCACTAGCGCCAGAAGGTAAGCGAGTTAATGTAGTAGCACCAGGATTTGTCGACACCGATATTTTGGCAGGAGATAGTCCAGAAAAGAGAGCTAGCCGTGAACAGGAGGTCCCTCTCAAAAGAATAGGAACTCCAGAAGATATTGCAGGGGTTGTTTCGTTCTTGGTTGGAGACAAATCTAGTTACATCACCGGTGCTGTAATCCACGTCAATGGCGGATTGTATCTGCCTTAGGATGTGAGCAAATGAGCGACCCCTTCGACATCTCGAAGGCCCTTGAAGGGGCGGTGAAAGACCAACTTTCACCACAGGTTTCGAAGTTCAAAATTCACTCTGAACACAGCACCGCAGGCGACCAAGAAAAAGCAATTGAAAAATTGATTTCTCAATTGGAAAATAATCAAGAGAGATGTGTCTTATTAGGCGTCACAGGCTCAGGTAAAACCTTCGCCATGGCGAACATAATTGAGAGGCTCAACATACCTACATTGATCATGAGTCACAACAAAACTCTAGCCCGCCAACTGTATCAGGAGATGGCTGGATTATTCCCAGAAAATGGAATAGAATATTTCGTATCTCACTATGATTATTATCAGCCAGAGGCATACTTGCCAAAGAGAGATTTGTATATCGACAAGGAGTTGTCAATCAATGAAAGGATCGAACAAGAAAGATTCGCTACTGTTGCTAGTTTAGTCAGCAGACCTGATTGCGTAGTTGTCTCCTCGGTTTCTTGCATATACGGTCTGAACGCTCCCGAAACCTTCCTGTCATACCATTGTAGGATTCACGTCGACCAAGCGATAGAGCCTCGCGACTTGGTTAGAGAATTGGTTGCACTCCAGTATGAAAGAACCACAACAGACCTTGAGAGAGGGCAAGTCAGGCTTAGAGGAGAAAATCTGGATGTTTGGATGCCGAGTCGTGATGACCCGCTTAGAATCAGGTTTGGATTCGATGGAGTCGAACACATTCAGATTTGCGATCCCGTTTCATGGGAAGTTCTGGATGAACTGAATGAGGCTTGGATTCACCCCAAGGAATTCTTCATGGTATCACCAGAGCGATTCGAGGAGGCCCTAGAGAACATAGAGACCGAACTCGATGGGAGGGTCGCTGAACTCAAGAGCGAGGGCAAAGACATCGAAGCACATCGACTACAACAGAGAACGCAATACGACCTCGAAATGCTTAGAGAAGTTGGACATTGTACTGCGGTTGAAAATTATTCAATGCACTTTGATGGTAGAGATTACGGAGAAAGGCCTTACTGTTTGCTGGACTTCTTTGCCGCTGCTGCCAAACAATTCCACGGAGACCCGAAGAGATTCCTCGTCATTATGGATGAATCTCACGTTACCTTGCCGCAGGTTGGCGGAATGTATTCGGGTGATAGAAGCCGAAAATTGAATCTCATCGAGCACGGTTTCAGACTGCCCTCAGCAGCCGATAATCGCCCTCTAAAACTACATGAATTCCAAAATTTGGTGCCGCAGATGCTGTACGTAAGTGCAACACCTGGTGAAAGAGAATTACTACATCTTTGTGAGGTTACAAATCAAGACGCACCAATCGGACTGCGCCACGTAGCAGGCGGCGGCGGAGTGGACGAACCTGAATATTCCAAGAAGCACCCAGATTCAGAAAGCATGTATGACATGCTGCAAATGATAGATGAAATTCCAAGAATGGAAATACGTCCTACCGGCTTGCTGGACCCTGAAATTGAGGTAAGAGGTACTGAGGGTCAGGTCGCAGATTTACTATCTGAAATAAATGCAAGAATCGAGAGAGGTGAGCGTACTCTAGTCACTGTTTTGACCATAAAATTCGCAGAAGAAGTAGCCGTTTACCTAAACAAGATGGGCATTAAAGCTCACCACTTACACTCAGAAATCGACACCATAGAGCGAACTGAGATCCTAAATGCTCTGAGAATAGGACATATTGATGCTATAGTTGGAATCAACCTGCTCAGAGAAGGACTAGATATTCCAGAGGTTAGTTTGGTGGCAATATTCGATGCTGACCGCCAAGGTTTCCTTAGAAATGAAAGAAGCCTACTCCAGACTATTGGGAGAGCTGCAAGAAATTCAAACGGCAAGGTGATTTTGTATGCAGATTCGATGAGCCCGCCGATGACTGCTTCAATTAGACAGACTTTGGAAAGAAGAGAGAGACAAATCGCTCACAATGAGAAATTTGACATCACTCCAATGACTATCAAAAAGGCGCTTCCACAAATGGGAAGCGACATTGAAGACTTGATTGCTGGTACTGCCGGAGGCAAGAGATTAGTCGCCTCAAAGGGAGGCAGAAAAGACGGAGATTGGGCGTCCAATTTGAAGGTTGGAGCGGGTAAATGGGCAACCTCAAATTCGGTCACAAGCAATATTTCGCAACCAATTGAAGAATTAAATTATTCAATTGAAGAATTAAAGAAGATGATGCACCAAGCAGCGCTCGAATTAGACTTCGAAAGAGCAGCGATGTTGCGTGATAAAATCCATGAATTAGAACACCAGTAACAGTCATCGGTTTCATATGCGAATACCACTCGCATTACACCATGGCAATCGACCCTGAGTCATTTGATGAACCAGTCAAAGACTACGATTTCTCATCACTAACCACCGCAGGTTCTCTCATCGACCAGATGGCAACTGCTGGTGGATTCACTGCAACTAAACTCGCCTACGCTAGGGACATTCTAGTAGATATGAAGAAGGAAATCGATGATGTCGATGGTGATACTTCCAAAGTAACAAACTGGCTTTCATTCCCTGCATGTCTGTGTGCTACAGGAACCAGAGGTTTTTTTGTAGAGGCTGTAAAGAGAAAAATGTTCAATGTAATCTCCACAACCTGTGGAATGTTGGACCACGACATTGCTAGAGCCTACAAGCACTACTACCACGGTGCTTTCGAATTGGATGATATCGAATTAGGAGAACACGAGTTAATGCGCCTTGGTAACGTAATCGTCCCAAATGCAAGTTATGGAGAAATAATCGAAGCTGTTGTTCTTCCTGTTCTTGAAGATATCAGGAAAGATAGGCTTGCTGAAACTGGAAAAGAAGGAGCAGACGCTTGGGTTGGTTTCGGTTCAATTCACTTGGTATGGGAGTTAGGTAAGCGAATCGGCACCCCTGATTCATTGATTTACTGGGCTTACAAAAACCAAATTCCAGTATGTATTCCTGGAATTACAGATGGCAGCATAGGCGCTCAGTTATTCATGTTCAGACAGAAATACCGTGATTTCCATATCGACACTCTCGCTGATGAACAGGTAATGAGCGACCTAACATGGGATGTTGAGAAATCCAATGCACTAATGGTGGGCGGAGGTATCTCAAAGCACCATGTAATCTGGTGGAACCAATACAGAGGCGGACTCGATTCTGCAATCTACATTACAACCGCCCCAGAGCACGACGGTAGTCTCTCAGGTGCACGATTGCGTGAGGCAATTAGTTGGGGTAAAATGAGACCTGAGGCTCCAAATGTGTGCGTAGAAGGTGACGCATCGGTTCTATTGCCACTACTGGGTGCAGATCTATTCAGAGGTGAATAAATGCGAGCGATTTTCCTTACTCTGCTAATGATTAGTGCATCATTGGCCGGATGTTTCGGTGAAGAAGAGGCAGAAGAAGTTCCAGAAATCAGAACTGTTTGGGATTTCGAACGTCCAGAACTAACTTGGTACCACTTTGCAGATGCAGTCGATGCTTGGGGCAACAATGAATTCGATTTCAATGGAAGAAATACACCGTTCATGGCAACTGGCACCTACTACGGCATAGGAATGTCAACATTCGAACCCACAATGGGGATTACACTTACAGATACGATGGTAATGAGTTCCTATGGAAACGGCCCTGGTGGGTCTACAGCAGTAGTTTCCTGTGACTTAATCGGAATGTACGAGACACTCTCTTACTCCTGTGAGAATGTATACGACCCGCTACTACCAATCGTCAATTCAAACGACCCTTACATCTACGTAGATCCGTGGACTGGACGAATAATGAAATTCGACATGCATGCACTGCTTGGCATGACTGTTGAATGGTCAGATGATGATGGTGCAACTTGGGATGGACCAAGTGTAGCAACTCAGATTTATTCTGTCCAAGACCACCAAACGATAGCAAGCAGCAACATGCCTGCATTCGCTCACCCAACAACTTGGATGTTCTGCATCAACGGAAACGCACCCCACCCACTGTGTTCGTCCAGCCAAGATGGCGGTGCAACATGGGGCCCAGAAACCTCTGGAGCGCCGGTTACATGCAATTCAGGAGGTCTTTCTGCACACTTGGTGGGTAGCGTAGATGGAAACTTCTACCGTGGCAACAAAGGATGCACTGGAGACGGTTATTCCGTGTTTAGAACAACTAACGCAGGAATAAGTTGGACCGAGCACGTGCT
>DAYA01000073.1:0-31450 GCA_002506705.1 Euryarchaeota archaeon UBA550 | reverse complement strand
CCAACAACAGAAACTGGTATCGCCGATACTTGGAACGCTGAAGAGGCACAAGTTGAGGTAGACACAGAAGGAAACGTCCACGCAATGTGGATGGGACTCGACAACATGCCGTACTGGTCATATTCCAGAGACCAGGGTGATACATGGTCTAATGCGACAATGATTGCACCACCAATCAACTTGTCAGGGACCGGTTTCCCTGTTGTTGTGGCAGGTGATACGGGAACAGTAGCTTTCGGCTACGTAGGTGAGACCGAAGGAGAAGACGAGGTATGGAATGCATACCTTACCTATGCAACGGATGCTTTCAATGAAACTCCTCTATTCACGACAGTGCAGTTGAACGGTGATGATGACCCAATTGATACAGTGACCGACTGCGGTTACAACCGATGTGGCGGACTTGGCGATTTCTTGGACATCCGAGTTGATGCATACGGAAGAACATGGTTCTCACTCTCACACAACATCGCAGATATTGGAATATTCGCAACGTTCGATGTTGGGCCAAGCCTACGAGGTGACACCGTATTCATGTTACCAGAGATGCCTGCGGGTGGACCTCAGACCCTCTAAATCCTAGGAATCATTCACTGTCCACTGGCAGTCGATTTCTGAAGAAACAAACCACATATCAACACCTACATCTTGGTATTGGTAATCATCACTTACCGTGCAGGAGTATTGGCTATACAAAACCGGACTCGAGGCGTGAATTTGATTTATTATCTCTCTGGAAAAATGGTGCAGATTTTCAATCATTACCGACTGGTCTGCATCACTCTCAAACCAGATAGATTCAACACCGATTCTACAAATCACCATATTGGTTTGAGGTTCGTAACAGTCGACTGTGCTATTCGCTTTGGTTCGTGAGATATCCTCCAGCATTTGCTCGACTGCTGTGTTTTCAACAGGATACCCATCAATTGGAACAGGCACTTCACAGTGCCAGTTTGTACTATGGTTGAACTCATCTCGAACAGTCGGCTCTATCAAAATCCTATCAAACCAACAAACAGCATCTTGCAGATTATTCAAATCTTCATCATCTGCCATGCTACTCATCATACCGTCTAGTAAAGTATTGAAATATGACCAAGTTCTGTCAGTCGTATCATAAACAGTGTTGTTGTAATAGAATGTTCCTGTGCAGCGGAACCTCGGCAAACTGGTCTTGATATTATAATCACATTCCGCACCATAGCCATACCTATATTCACCAATTTCTTCTTCAATGAAATAGGTCTCAACGAGATTCAAATCCTCATTGGAGATGTACTCCGCTTGTGGTGGACCGTATGAGGACAGGAGTAGTAAAGCGTCGTCGATATGGGCCTGATAATCAATCTCAGCATCAGGTTGCAACAACAACTGATTTACTACATTATCATAGCAAGTAACGTCATTAAGATACATACATTCCATCAAATCTCTGACAATATGATCTTGATTTTGTACCAAGAAGTCGATCAGAAGGTTGGCATAGCGATAGAACTTGAACCCAGAGTTATACGAGGAACCCGTAACCTGTTGTAATGTCAATCTAGAATTCCCATCATTGTTAATTTGATTCATTATGCTGCTGCGTAACAACACTCCGTCATGCTTAGTACTACCTGCTAAGTACTCGGCCAAACCTTCCTCAAACCATGTTATTCTATCATTTGCATAGAAGGGCCCTAGTCCCCAGTTCCCATAGACTAAGTGTCTTCCAACTAAGTAGTGGGCATACTCGTGCTTAACCAACTCCTCCAGAGTATAAATGCTCTCTGATGGCAATCTCTCGTAGGTGAAAATTCGACCCCACTGTTCGATGTAAATTCCCCCGTTATTAGTTCCTAGATTGTAAAGAACCGGTTGGTACTGTTGATAATCGTATCTCGTTCCATAGATCATTAACTCAATAGCATAATTCTGATCATTTGCAACAGGTTGTTTCGATTCTGATAATCTGAAGAATTGTGCGAATACTTCTTTCATTGCATAATATAGTGATTCTGCGTCTTCAGTTCCAAGAGGAGTTCTGATAATAATTCGGCCATTATCAAAGCTGTATGTATTTGGGAATAACCACGCTTCTATTTCTGGCATCAACCCTTCTAAAGACAAATCATTATCTGGATTAACACAATTTGCAGAGTAAAAATATTCATGAACGTCTAACGCCCAAAAGAACGGGATGTTGTAATTTTGAGGATCATAATGATGATTCTCTGCATCGATTATGTACTGGCACCCGTCTGAATACATGTTTGGTGAAGATGTGTATGCAACTCTACCAAGACTCCAAATTGCCCAATTTACAGCCCACACGTCACCGTTTGGTATCAGAATATTTCCCGTATCAACGGTTATCTCAGCAATCCTCGCTAACAAGGCAGGAAGGCCCTGATCTGCATTAAATTGGGGCTGGTCAACCGTTCTTGCAATACTGTAGAATACAGAATAAACAGTTAATGCAGAATAGTATTGATCTAATGTATTTTGGACCATGAAAGTATCTAGAATCGTCTGGAAAAGTGGTATAAATTCAGCAGCAAATCCAGCCGTGTCTGCAAGAATTACTAATTGGTTCAATATTTTTCTCGCTTCACTACTAGAGTCCAAGATATTCGGAGATGCTTCCAAGGATGTTGCTGCTAATTCAGTAAAATCAAATGTTTGTTGGTTCAGTGTTACACTGCCCTGATAATATGAGTGGTACCAAGATACGCGTAAGAAAAATAGTAATTGGTGAATACCTTGAGAATTATCACCTTGATAAGTAGAGGATAAGGAAATTATCTCATTAGCAACGTGCTGTACGTTTGTGTTAGTGATAGTTGCAGCAATATCTGAATTAAAGTACCAGAAATAATAGATGCAGGCGTCTGTTGATGAAATAAGGTATGTCACTAAATCCTGAGGACTCATTCCAATAAGGTAAGAAGAAGTACAGGAACGACCACTAGTGCTAGTCGAGTTTGACTCAAATTTGTCTGGAAAGATTGGGGGCGTCAATAGATTTTGCCGGTCATTGTCCAAACCAGGATGATCGTGCCCCTCCTCATCCGTGGAATGTTCTTCTGAGGAGAATTCTATCGGTGCCAAAGGCTCATCACCAACCCCATAAGCAGTCTCGACGTTACATTCACTTGAGTTCGATGATTCACCGGAACAAGCGGCGACAATATCTCTGACTTGTTCAATGGTTTCATTCTCACCGGTTACGTTGATTTTTTCTTCCGATTCTTTCTCCGACTCTTCGCCAGAGATACAACCAGCCAACGATGATAAGACCATCAATACGACTAGGAAGGTTGCTTTGAGAGGTTGCATGACAACTCTTTGCTATATTCTGTAAATAGTATATTCGCCTACTCTCCGGATTCTTTCCAATTACCGTGGAAATTCTCTGCGTTATCAACACGAATGAACAAATCCATTGCAGTCCAAACTAGGCTATTGAAGCCACTTGCCATTCCTTCTGGCCCACCAGCTTTTGCGGTCATGAACTCATATGTGTCTGAAGGTGAATGCCATTCTTGCCAGAATGAAATATCTCCACCCGGGCTGAAGAAATTGAATGTTGGATAGCCCTCTTGCCAGAAAGAGCAATGATCAGATGAACAAGATTCAGCGACCTGCCAATAAATTGGGTTGCCTTCTGTCGGTTGATATGCAAGGTCTTGCTCAATAGTCATCGCAACCCAATCGGTCATCCTTCCCATCGTTTCTTGACTTGCTCCTGCAAAACTGATTGACCAGTCGTACTTGGTTGGCTCAAAGATGTCTCCAGTTAGCGGGTCAATAAGTGGCTCAGTAAGCGGCATTATCGGATAATTAAGTGCAACCATATCGAAGTTCATGTAGGTTCTAACTGAGACGTTTTCAGGTAAGTTTGCGACGTAAGCCCTAGTTCCTAGAAGGCCTTCTTCTTCACATGCCCAAAGTGCTGCTACAACAGTGTGGTCAAATTCCATTTGTGCAAGTGCTTGTGCCATCTCTAGTGATACTACGGAACCGGAGGTGTCGTCGTTTGCTCCTTCATTTGTGCCTCCACCTGGTGGTGTGAACATGTATGCAATATCGAAGTGTCCTCCGACTACAATATATTCATCAGGATTGACTCTGCCCCAATTGTATCCAACAATATTCAGTTGGTCTGGGTCATCGGGGTATCGAGTTATTTCTACGAAATCAAAGCCCATCTCCCACATTCTTGCTTCCATCGCAACAGCAGCTGCCTCATACGCAGCGCCGCCTTCATGCAAGGAAGCAGAGGCACACCAGCGATTGTTGTACTGAGATGTTAGTAAATCTCCAGTCTCGTAGGCTCTTCGGCCGTCGACAAGCATCATTTCGACGCTGTCTTCTAGTGTAAGTGTAGCATTCCAGACTTCGTTACCGGCTGTGATTTCTAGTTGGATATCCGTTCTTTCAGAATCCATTACAAGGAAATCAAGTGTCTCTTGGGAAGCAGGGTAAGTCATGGATTCAGCATCACGCAATACACCAAATTCATCCATGAAGAACAAACCTGGCGAGCGATTTACGGTCCAGTCTACGGTTGATTCAACTGCGATTGACATGTATTGACCACGTGTTGCGCTTGAAACATCTTCAACCTCTAGGGCAGGAGTGACTGATTTCTCTCCTACATCCTCGCCAAAGCAGCCGCTAAAGGACGCCAAAAAGAAAGTTAGAACGATGAAAGTTGCACGTCGCATCTTATCACCACTGGCAGGGTTCGAGATGGGTTTTTCCTCCCATCATAGGAACTAGGCATTCAGGAACTCTAACTCTTCCATCTGCTAGTTGGTTCTGTTCCATTATCGCCACCAGAGCTCTGCTTGTAGCGACTGCGGTTGAATTCAGAGTGTGGACAGCTGCATTGCCTTCAGCGGTCCTGTAACGCATTCGCAGTCTGTTTGCTTGGTAATCCGTACAGTTTGAACAAGATACGATTTCTTTGAATGCATCTGCACCTGGTAGCCAAGCTTCAAGGTCGTATTTCCTTGCGGCGACAGTTCCCATATCTCCTGTGCAGATGTTTACCACTTCGTAGTGTAAGCCAAGTTTGTCCCACAGATCAACGCAGTTCTGCAATAGGTCTTCGTGATGGTCCCATGATTCATCTGGATGTGAAATCACGATTTGTTCAATCTTGGTAAATTGATGAACTCTCCAAATTCCACGGTCAGAAAGCCCGTGTGCGCCTACTTCTCTGCGGAAACATGCGCTTACGCCTACCATCTTGATTGGAAGTAGGCTAGGTTCGATAACCTCGTCCATGTACATCGATGTCAGTGGATGTTCGCTGGTGGCAATCATGTAAAGGGGGTCTGGAGTAATTCCATACATCACTGTCTCAAAGTCTGAAAGGTCTGTAACACCTTCATACGCTTGACGATTCATCATTACTGGGGGTTGCACGAAAGTAAACCCTCTATCGACTAGGAAATCTACTGCATATGTCTGGAGCGCCATCTCAAGGCGTGCCAAATCACCCTTCAAGAAAAAGAAACGACTGCCAGCAATCTTTGCTGCTCTTTCTAAGTCGACCCACTTATTCATTTCAATGAGTTCGTTATGGGTTCTCGGTTCAAACTCGAATTCCGGTTTATTTCCATGCAGGGAATGCTGAGTGTTGCCTGATTCATCATCACCCACCGGAACTGCAGAGTGGAGTAGGTTTGGAATTCTCATTCTTATTTGGTCACGCTCTTCGAGAAGCGAATTCGCTTTGTCATCAAGAGCAGCTATTCTCTGACCCAGATCTTTGACCTGAGCCATGATTTTGTCGGCTTCTTCCTTGTTACCGCTCTTCTTTGCATCAGCGATTCCACGAGCGGCTTGATTGCGCTCTCTTCGACCTTCTTCCATTTCTTTGAGAGCACCTCTCCATTGTTCATCCAACTCGATGACCTTGTTTATTCTGTCATGAGGGATGCCACGCTTATCGTGATCTGCACGAATTTTATCCGCTTCATTTCGGAAAAGTTCCATACTTAGCAATCAAATCACCTCAAAACGAAATTCCAAAGGAAAACGCTGCGCTTCCTACAAATATCAAGCCACCAATGATGTAACCAAGAATTGCGCCACCATTTAGCAGTGGCAAGCCCGCTTGAGGCCTACCTGATGCAACATAGGTCATCAGAATGAAGTATCCAACCAATCCACCAATCAGTGCTGAAATCCCTACTGCTAAGCCGCTGTCTGCGATGTAATTCACACAGGAAATCACCAACATTCCAGGGAATATTACGTCGCCAAGACCCATGAACATGGCTTCCTTTGGCTTCTTTCTCTTTACAACCTGCTTTGGCTTATCCTCAACTGATTTGGCCTCAGCAGGGGCTGCTTTTTGCTCATCACTTGGACGGATTGAATCCTTCTCATCAAGCATTGAATAACCACTTTCTTGTGGAGCGACAAGCAAGATTGGTAGGTTCAAACCAATCATTGTGTCCGCAAGGTCGAGCATATGCTTTGAGCGGTAAACAGCCCATGCGTCGTAAATTGCTGCAAGCACCATGAAGATTACAATCAATGTTGGAACGAATGTCACTCCAAGCATTACAATCACACCAGCGCCAACAAGAACGCCTACTGTGTTGACAATGTACCATTCTGGACGAATAATTAGTGCCGTCATCAGAAGAATGGATAGGCCTACACCAATTAGGAAGGCAGTTGTATCAAATTGAATACCATACGAATTATACATTGTATCCGGATCAAAAATTCCGCCATCAACTACCATTGAAAGCGCAGGTTCGTTTACAAACAGTTGGTCGCCTTTTTGCACCGTAGTAATCTCAAACCCATCTACAAAGAAGACCGAATTTGCACCCATTTCACTATCTATGGTGACGTATTCTATCAGAGATTTGTAGAACAAACCATGGATACCATCGCCATCTGAGATCCATATTTCATTTTCATCACTGCTGTCGATGTCGAATGAGCCGATGTAGGAAATTGGGCCGACGAATGAGCCCCCACCTTTGAATTTGGTTTCCTTTGTGAAATTACCGTCCTTATCGTCATCTACAATCCAAGTATCAATTTGGCCGTCTTCATAGCCAGTCATCGCTAACAGCTCTGTTTCTTCCCAAGGGCTTGGGATAATGTTGAACGCAGTGATTGGGTTTGTAGATTCTGAAACAATAATCCATTCTACATTCGCCTCATCAAACCAGCCCTCTGGTTGGATACCAGGCCCATTATATGCCTGTGAGTTTTCTTCTAACTCGATCATAACTGCACCTGCCGAGGTGGCGAGTAGTAGTGTGTCCGTGTCGTATTGCCTATTGACCAAACTCCTACCATCCAAGTTTATTGGAGGATAGACCCATTCTGCGATATAACGATGGAAACCAATATCCTCATCTGTCTGATCTGTATCGACGTATGACTCTGCAAAAATCTCCGACCTTACAACTGTGTTCTTTGCGGTGGTTATGTAGAGTGCTCCCTTGGATTTGCCTATTTCAGCATCGGGATTTTCAATAACCTCAAGGGCAGTAATACAGGGACCTATTGCGATTATTTCTGTAGAATTTGTAATGTTACCATCCCAATTTTCCAAATCGAAACATGCATATTTACTCAAAATTTCACCGCTTTCCTTGTCCAAGGTCCAAATCCACTTGTCGTTATTGATTGTGTATCCAAATTCGCCTTCAGATACAGCAAACTGGTTAGGGACACCCGGGAATGCTTCCAACTCTAGACTCCACAACAGGGAAGAATTCATCGCTCGCTTTGAAACGACAAATGAGTGATTTTCAAATGAATCTCTGAAAATCGGCTCATGAGTTAACATCGAACCGTCTTCCGTGATTGCGTATAACTCCTCATTGATTTCTTCATTTTCTGTAAAAACGAAGGCTTCAGTTTCAATTTCTGGAACGAGTAAAATGTGTGCACCTGGCACGGTTGTGTAGCAAAGTGCAAGGAATAACACGAACAATATGCCGTATTTTATGACGTGTTGAAGATGGTTCTTTGCAAGCCACAATATCATGAAAGTGAATGCGAAAATCGCAATCAATTCAAGCGCAATCCATCGAACCTCGGTGGAGCCCGATTCTCCGAAAGCTTGCAATCCTGCAGCGTCAAACCATGGCTGAAGCCATATTCCAAGCAAGATTGTGACAATGAACATGAAAGCCATTCCAAGCATACCCGGTGCTTGTTGAATCATGTTCGCAAGAAGACTGTCTTCCTTCGCCAATTCACGTTCGACGCGCTTGACATGGTCGGTTGATGCAGACTCTCCCATGCTTGTGCGGAGAATGAGGGTGGTTTTCTAATCATTGGATATACTGGCCCCTACGGGGCCAATGACAGAAAGCAGTGCTAGAGAGTGGCTTTACGCCTCCAAATCCAAGGGGATGTCACTTGGGACAGAGAGGGTAAACGCAGCACTGGAAGCCCTTGACAGACCAGATA
This sequence comes from Euryarchaeota archaeon UBA550, assembly GCA_002506705.1. Lineage (GTDB taxonomy): Archaea > Thermoplasmatota > Poseidoniia > Poseidoniales > Poseidoniaceae > MGIIa-K1. The sequence continues at coordinate 23,005 of DAYA01000073.1, read as the reverse complement.
GGGATATGGATTGCATCCACGTTGCCGGCTCCAACGGGAAAGGAAGTGCTTGCGCTCAGTTGGTTGCTGGTTTGGTAAGGGCTGGTTATCGAGTTGGGCTCTTTTCTTCTCCACATCTAATCAGCATTGAAGAAAGAGTCAGAGTTGATGGGAAATCCGTTTCTGCAGACCAGTTTGATAAAGCGCTCAATACTGTCAAAGGCTTGAATCACGAATTGACCTTCTTCGAAATAACATACCTCGTCGCACTGCTTGCTTGTAGGGATGCTGGAGTTTCAATCATGGTATTAGAAACTGGACTCGGCGGGCGCCTTGATGCAACTAGAACCGCTGACGTAGTTGGTTGTCTAGTTACATCTGTTAGCCTTGAACACAGTGACATTCTCGGAGAAACCATCGAGGCGGTTGCAAAAGAGAAGGCTGCCATCTGGAGACCAGGTGTACCGATGCTTATTCGAGACCCTGGGAATGCTAAGGTTCGTAATGCGATGAGAGACGAAGCGATTAGCGCCAGATTTTACACCCCTGAAAAATCAACATTCATGGACGAGGCTGCAGATCTTGCAGAGATGCTTTGTTCAATGATCGGTTATTCATTTGTCAGAAGGCCAATTCGATGGCCAGCGAGAATGCAATACATCCCCGGGAAGCAAAATTACCTACTCGAAGCTGCACACAACCCAAGCGGAATGGAAAGAGCAATGCCTGAGATTGCCTCAGTATTGCCAAAAAGGTGGTCCTTACTATTCGGATGCTCACCCCAACAGCACATGACTGATTTCTTAAATCCGCTTTTCGACTTGATATTGAATAATCCACCGCTTGAGATAATTACGACTGAACCACAAAACGGTCGCTATCCTGGAGTAAAAGAGCCAATAGCGGGCTTGGAGCATATCCCTGACCCAGTCAAAGCATTACAATCATTCAGTGAAGATGTAGACCTTTTTTTGGTAATAGGTTCCCTATATCTGTGCGGCAATATCCTAGAGTACCTTGGTGAAAATGCCGACATACTTTGATGAATGGGAGAGGGTTGGGGTAACTGATGAAGGACAAGCATCTCGAAATTAGAATCGAACAATGTCTTGCCCTTGCAAAAGCAAGCAACTGTCCAAGGCGCAAGTTCGGCGCACTGCTTGTTGACCCAGATAGAAACGTTGTCTTGATGGACGGCTACAATGGAGGACCCCGTGGAGGAGGAGACCTGTGTGGCGGTGACGAATGCCTAAGAGACACAATGAATGTCAAATCCGGGACAAGGGTCGAAATCGGATGCCATCACGCTGAAATGAACCTAATATGCAATGCCGCTGCTAACGGTGTTCCTACCAAAGATGCATGGCTGCTAGTCACAGGAGAGCCATGCATGATGTGTGCCAAATTAATCCACCACGCTGGAATTGGCAAAGTCGTAATCGTGGATGGTGGTTTCGGTGGAGAAAATGGAATCGGATATCTTGAGAGCCATGGAGTTAACATCCAAAGGACAGATGGGCCCAAAGACCCACGATTTTAGTCGGTGGTTTGAAATCTTCAAGCATTCTCTTCCGCATATGCAGAACATACGGGTGTTAATGGCCGTAGTTTTGCTTCTCATCCCGGGTTGTACCTACCTTGATGATGTGAATGAAGAGAGTTCTGAAGAAAATTCTGAGAAAATCGAACCGATTCTTGGGTGCACTGACTCAGAGGCTGAAAATTACGATTCTCAAGCAACTGAAGACGATGGTTCATGTGAATATGAAGAACCTGAACCAGAGCCAGAGCCCGTTTTGGGTTGTACTGATGAATCAGCGATGAACTACGATTCCAATGCAACTGAGGATGACGGTACTTGCGAATTCATGGAAACTATTCCTTGCAATGGATTAGTAATTCTATGTCACAGATCCTACGATAGTGTAACTTTCCCTGAAACTCACAACTCTTATTCTACTCACGAAGACAATATCTACTATCCTGCTAGCAATCATAGAACCGGTTTTCAAGCTCAGTGGAACGCTGGAATGAGAGCCTTCATGCTAGATACTCACTATTTGACAACAGCAGATCAAAGCGCTTCTAATGTCAGATTTTGTCATGGAGATTCAGATAGAGGATTCTCTCCATGCACGTACGGGGCAGTAGACCCGTGGAATTGGCTCAGTAATTTAGAATCTGAAATGAACAGCGAGGACAGGGATATCGTCACTCTGCTGATTGAAAACTATGTAGAGCCCGACCACCTCAAAGAGATATTCGATGATGTTGGCCTATCAGAGATGATGTATATTCATGAAATGAATACCGAATGGCCTACGCTAATTGAAATGATAAACATGGACAAGAGATTGGTTGTATTTTGGGAGCAGTCCGCTGATTCCAGTCATCCATATTTCCATGATTTCCTCACCCATAGTTGGACAACAAACTACGCAGATGATGACACATCATCAATGGATTGCGAGAAACTTAGAGGGGACGTAAATCAACCTGTATTCCACATGAATAACTGGTTGAAAAATCAAGCCGGTCTTTCAGACCCGAACAGAGCTGGAGAGGCAAATGACGTTGACTTCATGATTGAGAGAGCGATTGAGTGCATCGATTTACACGGCAAGCGGCCGACCTTTATCGCAGTAGATTGGTGGGAAGAGGGTGACGTTGTAGAAGCCGCTGAGAGAGTTAACCTTATGGAAATCGAGGGAGATTAACCCCAGAATCTTCTGGTTCTTGCATATTCTATCTCAGCATAATGAATTGCTTCCAATAGAGCGTCTTTGTCTCCTCTTTGCACCTTGCGCATGAGACGCTGACAAGTCGCTTCACCTACACCTCTACCCATTAGTGCAAGAATAGCATCCATTCCACGGTTTGCAACCGCTTGGGCATTCTTCATCATTCGATCTCTAGTTTTCTCATCATCGGACTTAACCCATTCAATCAACTGTTTCTCGAGACCTTCTCTTGCGCATGCCAGCATTTGTCCTTTGCACTTTAGACAAACTTTGGCATCTGAAATTTCAGGATATCTTGCAACTCTAAACCTACGGATTGATTGACACCTTAGACAACACAAAACCGCCCTTTCGTTCATCAATCTGCCTTCTAGTCTGGCTCTCACTTGTTGGTTGTCAAAATTTGGAAGAAGCAAATCCTTCTCCGATTTGCTTGAGATACCCAATGGACCCATAGCCGTAACTTCTAGGCCGATTAATCCGGATTGAAGCGCTCGCATTACATCGCTGGCACCGTTTACATCCATCCTTTCATGGAATAATTTCGAGAGTACCTCTACCATAACTGGGGTTCCTCGATATTTCTTCAACAGAGCTTGAATGTTGATTTTTCTTGGGTCTACTCCATGGCGTAAAATTCCGAATATTTTGGCGATTTGAGCGAATCTCCATCTTACCTCACGTGAGTTGGGAAGAGTTACTGAAAGGACACCTTCCAGAGCTTCTGGAGGTGTTTCACATAACCATTCGATAATCTCTCGAGGAGTCACACCGCCCACTTGAAGTGAGATTCTACATGGCTCTACAATCAGTCTACCCCATTTGCCAGAGCGTGTGCTAGCCATGGCTAACAGATAGTGCCCCAGTGCCTCATTAATTCGATTACCTTGACAGGAATTTATCACTAACGCATCACTTCTGTCTTCGATGGTTATTAGTCGCTCGCTTGGAATCATTTGAGCCGAAGAGAAATGGTTACTGATTATGTCTGCTAGCATTCCCTTTGCTTCCCCGTTAAGCGGGTAATCATCTAATTTCGAATTTCCTTTCAACAACTCTGCCGGGTCAATTTGGCTTACAGGTTCATCCTCCATTAGACCCAAATCGACTGCAAAAAGCCTGCGTAAACGCCCAGCTTCTCTAGCAATATTAGCAGGAGTTGGTGGCAACTCTCCGACCCACTGTGGTGCATGTCCTTGGTCTGAAACCGGCGCAACGAGCAATTCGCTTTGCTCTGGATCGGCATCGACTACAATCCAGGTACGTCCCGCCATTACGAATCTTCTCTGACTTCCATCTTGTTCTTCTCCACCGTCGTTTAGAGACAAAACGAACGCCTCGTCAACGTTACCAAGCGGTTGACGAGTCACAGCATCCCTCACTCTGTATGATTGTTTATCTGGAATCATTGAGAGGTGTTTTGAAACCCATTCTCTGGTTCTTCCCGAACGGCTGAGCCAACCCTTTTCGTATTTTTTTGGAACTTCGAATTTCAATCTTGAAATGTCCTCAGTGGGCTCTTCATCGTATGCCAGTTTAGGTTGTTCAGGCAACTCTTTTTTGCTAGAATTCTGTAATTCTTTCCAAACGTCATGAGGCCATCTGTACCATGGAATTGAACTTGGTTCATCTTCACATCGAATAACCCATCTATCTGCAAGGATTTTACCTATGGCAATCGTATCATTGCGAGACCAATCCTCGAATTGACATGCACCTGCAATCGCCTCTGTTATCTCATCAATCGGTAACGCTCCATGGCTATGGACCATCATCACAATCTGGTTAGCTGCAACCGACAGCGGTCTATCTCTCCATTCAACCGGCTCTATCTCTCCTGCAATGGCTCTTCTCGCAATTACTGCAGATTCGAAGAGGTCATCGCTTTCCCACGAGAGTAAATTACCGCGACCGACTCCTCCAAGCCTGTGGTCTGCCCTTCCTACCCTTTGCAACATTCGGTCAACCGAGCGAGGAGAACGAATCTGTACGATGTGGCTAACACTACCAACGTCAATTCCTAGTTCAAGACTGGAAGTACACACCAAACCTTGCAAATTACCTTCCCTTAGGTCATTCTCCATCTGAGTTCTGGTTTCCTTTGCAAGCGAACCATGATGAACTCCTATTGAGAGATCTGGTGCTATGGCTGTAAGGCGTTGTGAAACTGTTTCCGCACTGTTTCTTGAATTAACGAATACAAGACAAGGGTTGTTCTCTGATATGATGTCTGCAAGGCCACGCAAGGTAGCGTGAGCTCGAGGAGATATCGCCAATTCAAGTGAACCAACTTCATCTTCTGGCATCTGAATGATTGCATCAACTGATAATTCAGTTGACCGTGGTGCTATTGCATTAATTGCTTCAGCATCCTTGGATAACCATTTTGCAACTTGATCTGGATTACCTATAGTCGCAGATAAGCCGATTTTCTGAACCTTTCTTCCAATAAATGACTCAAGGCGGGATAATCCAACCGAAAGTTGCCACCCCCTTTCGCCGTCAGCGATTTCGTGTAACTCATCAATCACTACCGCTTGCACTGACTTGAGCAATTCCCTGAGTTTGGAGCCAGTGAACATTAACTGAAATGTCTCTGGTGTAGTTATCATGACATTTGGAGGATTTCTTACTTGCTTACTCCTCTCTGATTGAGTGGTGTCACCGTGTCTAAGGCCCAAACGCATCCCAACTGCATTGGTAATTTCCTCAAGTCTTCTATCCACGTCGCGATTTAGTGCCCGCAATGGTGTAATGTAGAGTATTGACATCCCTTGCCAACCATTTTTGAGACTGCGGTCTAGAAGTGGCAGCATTGCAGCCATGGTTTTTCCCGAACCGGTCGGGGCAACGATTAGCCTATCTCCACCCGCAGATATCTCATCCTGAGTGACTTGCTGTACTGGTGTTGGAGTCCATCCACGCTCGTCAAGAGCCTTCTGCAAACTCTCGTCGAGTTTAGAGAAGACACCTTCGGCCATGTTTGTTGGGCGAAGTCACTGGTTCAAGAGTGCAACGATTTGAGGTTCAGTAATCCTCGTCGTAATCGTCGTCATCATCTTCGTATTCTTCGTCGTCATCCTCTTCCCAATCTTCCTCTTCTTCCCACTCTTCATTGAATAGTGCTTCGTCACCATGAGAGATAGCAGTTCTATTAGCAGTGATTCCAATAGCGACTAAGACGATTATTGATAGTATAGAGAATAGCCAAATCAGAGGTTGCTCTCTAATTGAGTCAAACCAACCCATGTATGAAACGTAAACGATCTCGACTTTGTGTTCAGCCGTGTTGTCATCATCATTAACCTCTACAATGACATCATCAGGGTCAACGACTACTCTGATTCTGTCTATTCCTTCCTTGGCGTTCCACTTGACTGAAACTGGAATATTTTGGTTAGCATCGATGTTATTCAATGTGACAGAGTCGAATGGAACTATAGCGTCCCCTGCATAGAATGCAACCTTGAACTGGAAGTTGGTTTCTCCTCCAACGTTCAAAACATCCGCTGTGATTTCTATTTCTTGACCTGGGGCAACGTGGTCATCAGATAATTGAACTGAACCAATCTTCAATTGTGGTCCGACTGCACCCAGTCTTACCCATTGCCTCTCAAAGTCTGTATCATCCGCAGCAACCTCTGCGATTGGACTTGCCTCAGAGTTCGAAACAACTGGGAATTCATTTCCAGCAGAGTCATATCCGGTAAGGTAGAATCCAACCCAATCACCCTCACGAGGAGTAATTCTTCCTTCGTCTGTCAAGTCGACAGTACCTGTCCAAATCACACTCTGACCGTCTTGCTGCATACCAAGAATTGATTGTCCTGCACCTAATGTGAGAGTTCTACTAGAGTCACGCATCACCCAGTGTACTCTTTGCTGCGAGCCGGTCATGTCGGCGTCTTCGGTACCAAAGAATTCCACAGGGACCTTTGTTAGGTCTGTTGTCGCTGAAATGTCGATGACATTGAGTGGGGCTACCCTGCTGACAACTCTAGGTGCTGTGTCGTCTACAACAACTCTGAGAGTAGTAGAAACGGTTTGTCCGGTCATGTCTTCGCCCGTTCCTGGAATTCCACCAATCGAAATCAGACATGTACGGGTTGGCGAGGAACGCAATGATTCTGCATGTGAAAGTGGAACTTCAACGGAGTACTCTCCCATATCGGATAGTGAACCATCTGACCATATGCTCTCCCCGTCGAATACCTCAATGACAATAGATGCATCATTTGGCGCTGGAACATTGCTTCCTTCGTATACAACACGTCCTGTAAATTCTAGTCTGTCATCGTTTCTTACTCTGCTTCCATCTGCAACAAGACCTGTCCTTGGCTCGCTAATATCTTCGACCAAGAATGTTGAAGCATCCAATACCAAGTCGTTTTCTACCGTGAATGTGTGTTCTGAAATGATGTGTCTTGTTGGGAACTCAGAACCTCTTTCCTTGTATTCTAAGGCCAGGTCAGATATTTCCTCATCTGGCCAATCCCAACCCATAGTGAAGTCGAAATCGATCAATATCAGCGGCATTCCAGATTCATTTGTCGTTTGAACCATGTTTGAAGATGATGCAAGCGAAATAAATTCAGAATTACTCGTAAACATATCTGTTGTTCCATAATAGGAAATTCTTTGTTGGTCAACTTCACTATCTGGGCCCTCAAAGTCGAATACTAAATCGATGTACTCGAAATCGATTGCAGTATTTGCATCGATTAATCCTAGAGAGATTGTTTGTTCAGTCCCAGCGAAGATAGGAGCACCGTCATTGTGTCCGACCCAGTCAAGTCCGGTGAAAATTGCCGATGAGTCCTTGCGTGTTCTGAACGTTGCATCGTCTGCATTGAAGCCAGGACCGCTTTCCCAAGTGTATTCCTGGTCATCGATTACAGTACTGTAGTGAAGTGGATTCCCTGCATTGTCACCACCATCCCAGTAGTAGGAAACCCTACCCATATTCGGATTTCTAGAATGATCTATTGTCGTTGTGAAAACCTTACGATCAGCTTCTGTGTTGTTTGTTACAATCTTGTGAGCATACTCACTAGGGTCTGCTTCTCCATTTCGGTTTGCGTCATGGTCTGCCTCAACCCAGTAGTACAAACTCAAATCGGTAGGGTCACCAACAGCGTCGGAAAGTAAGATGCTAATTTCTTGAGCTTCATCTGCTGCCTCATATGCATCTTCATCTGGGGCAGTCATCAATGCCTCAGGATGAGTTGCATCGACCTTGTATGTCCTCATCCAGTCTGAATTGGATGCCAATACCTTGGTGGCATCCCTTTCATTGTAAGTTTGAATTTCGTAGGTCAAACCGCTTTCAACATCAATATCTGGCATATCGACTGAGATGAAGAATGACCCATTTATGTTGGATGTGTCTCTCCATGCAGCGTCAACGAAACCGTTCATCGCAATTCTAACATCGAATGCATTGTCCTTTGGCGCATCTGTTGAATCTGCAAACCACATTGCACCTTGGAAGTGCAGAGTCTCCCCCGCAGCGACCCAACTTCCATCCTCTAAATCATCGGAGGTTACCTCTCCAAAGTTGTCTCGGACTTTCAACCATCCCAATCCAAATGAATTGTTCACTCTAAGGCCAGAAGTACTGGATAGAGGAGTTGGTGAGAAACCGTTACTTCCTGTTGTATCGGTACAACTTGTCACAAATCTGACATTTTCTTGGTCTGGGAAATTAGATGTAACGTAAAACAACCAATGGATCTCGAGAATACCATTGTTCAAAACTGACCAAGATGATTGGTCGATTTCAACCCAATCATCTGGGTCGTTTGGAGATGGGAAGATATCGCCATCTTGCCACTCAAGAGTTGGAGCGCTAGATGATGGAGAAGCAAGGAAAGATAGGGTTGCGGATTGAATGTAATTATTTGCTCCGTCGCCTACAATGTGTCTTGTAACGACCTCGTATGGTTCAGTTCTCTCATGAAGAATCTCTCCCTCTGGTATGTTGATATCCAGATTTACCGTGTTAATCGAGTAAGTAACGCTGAATCTCTCTAGAACAACAATTCCGGCTGATTCAGCAGTTACGTAAACAGGAATGGATACTGAACCGGCTCCAGTGTCTGGAATCAAATCATTGAATTCCTTTACAAATGCTGTGCCACCTTGTGTAGTAGTACCTAGTAGTACACCTTGGCTAGTCCATTCGTTTGAACCGTCACCACCGACGTCGATGCCAACACCTTGTGGTGCATTGGAGTGTAGCGCGATTTGCAAATCATCCAAAACTGGTGTGTTCGCACCCGTGGATGTGTATCTGACGTAGACGTAGATGTACCCTGTAGTCATTGAAACAGTCTTCGTTTCTCCACTAAATTGGAAAGTCTTGGTACTAGTATCTTGAAACTCTACCTGTAATCCTGTGCCTGACGGTGTTGTTGCGTTCCAGTATGCAGTAATTGCAACAGGGGCAGTACCTGAGTAGTAATTTGACCTAAGTTGAATATATCCACTGGTTTGGTAACTTGTGGAATATGTCAATGCTACAAAGTCGAGCACAGGCGTTTCAGTTGATGTTCCGTTTAGATAAGCCTTCCAAACTATGCTAGAACCTGGATTAGAGAAAATCAGTTTCTGGTTGAAAATTCCACTTATCCAAGTAGTTCCACCATCATTCGAAACCTCGAGTTCAATGCTTGTATTCGACGGCACATAGCCAACTAACGCTGAAACTGTGATTTCTGTAACTGTCTTGGAAAGCAATTTTGTGGAACTTGTGACAACAGATGAGGTAGAAGTTGGAGTTCTGTGATCGTAGACCGCTCCAGTTCCTTTCCTCAAGATTTTGTTGAGCTTTCCAGAGCAGTATGATGAATAGTGACACTGATATCCAAACGTGTTATCTCCTAGTTGATCCATTCCATAGTGCCCACCACCATCGATTTGGACCTTGCCATTTCTCTCGACGAAAATACCATCCATGGTGAAATGGTTGTGATATCCGTAACTCCTGTAGTATTCGTTGGTTATAATCTTGGGTAAGTCAACGATTAATCCGCTTGATTGTGTACTTGAGGTACCGAGTTGTTCACGTGTTCCAAGTAACCAGCTACCATTGACGCTAGAAGGATTGCTTGGGTTGACTTCGTACAGATAACGATTGTAATTTGGATAGACCGACTCGTACATCAACAAAAACATACGTCCAGAATCTTCGTCAATATCGACTCCCATTGGGTAATAGCTTCCAGAATAGGAATATGTGCCTAGACAGTTCCAAGCGCCAGTGGTTTGCGAAACCGACCACTTAACTAGAATTCTGTAACTGTAAGATACAGTCCAGACGTTCCCATTGCCATCACTCTCCGCATCGTATGTCGAGTAAAGTGGAGTACTGTATGAAGTACATGTTCCAACTGAGGCTGTTCCAATGTATGCTCCAGTTGTTGCGTTATAGCGCTTCATAGTCGGTGTTGTGTAGACAGATGTACTGGTGTATGTAGCAGAAACGTACTCATCTCCGTTGGCAATCACGAATCCTCGATAACTGGATGTTGAGGTTGACAAAGAGATTGAAGATTGAGATTTTGTAGTTCCAATGAAGCCTTGGTTGCCATTCGCTGCGAAACCACCTGTGTTGTTTACGATGCCACCCGTCGAAGTTCCCGATGTTGATCTGTCCAGTCCGTTCACATCTTCGGTGGGATTTCCAACCAACTTTACTTGGTCGTTACCAACCTCAAGATTTTGTCTGTTTCCGTATGCAAAACCAGGTGGAATACCGCTCCAAGTCCCTGTTCCTGCTCCACCGAAGTCAGAATTTGTCGTCATGTTACCCCAAGATGTTGAGGATGGTTCACCTGCAATATCAAATGTTGCAGAGGATACTTCCGCACCGTAAGGGAATGTCAAGTTCCCAGCAAAACCATCTCCAGTACCAGTGAATGTGTGCGTGTAAGACGTTGAACCATCGGAGAATTGGGTCTCAGTAACGTCTGCAGCAGCAAAAGGTGACATCAATGATGTAAAGAAAATAAGAGTTAGAAATAGTGATTTTTTCATCTGAGAACCGCCTCTTTGCCTTGTGGGCCTTCGGCCCACGGGGGTTCATCCCATTTGAACAATGCTCCGTACAGTCACTTTTTCTGAATACCAAAAATCGAATAATAAGACAGTCTTAGGATTGAACGGCGAGAGACATGGGTTGGTGGGATAATCAATACGGGAATCAACTGAGAATTTCAGGAACTGGTACATTTGCTTCAGCCCTGTTGACAACGCTTTCAGCGGCTCAGTTGATGTTCCTTCAAGACAATGCAGATTTCTCAGATTACACTGGAATTGCGATTGTACTGATTGTTGTCGGCGGGATTGGCCTCGCAGTGTCTGCCCCTGCGTTCCTAAACTTGAGTGCAAGAGCAAATACACTAGATATGATAATGTCAAAAACCTCGATGTCTGAACTACGCAAACTCAAACCCGATGGTGACGAAGCTGCTCGCATCTTGGGCGGCGGACACCTAGAAGCATGGAATGCCTTCCTTCAAGAGAAGGGATTGAAGAAGCGCTGATTACTGGGTTGTTCCGATGAGCAACAACGATCCCACCAGAACGCTCCTTCGCGAGTTAGTTTTGGCTGCTGGTATGATTTCGTTGCTCGTTCTTGCAATGTGGGCTCACACAGGCTCAATGCCACCGTTGGTTGTCGTTGAATCTAATTCGATGCAGCACGATGCAGGAGGAGAAGTTGGAACTATCGATGCAGGAGATTTGGTATTGGTCCATTCTCCTAACGATAACCGAATAATCAGTTTCGCTGAAGCAACTGACAAAGATTCACCATACTATGGATACGAGTCCCTTGGAATGGAAGGTGACGTGATAATTTACAAGAGAAATGGAGAAAGTGAAAGCACTCCAATCATCCACAGAGCCCTCTTCGAGATAGAAATCGGTGCAAGTACAGCGCCGAATTCGGAAAACAAGTGTGATGATGGCGTATTGTGGGATAGCTTGTGTATCATCTCTTGGACAGTGCCAGGAACAGACCAAATCAGTGTAGACAAAATCAATCTAATTTTCGATGGAGAGCAAGTCGGAAAGTACTCCTGTGGCGGGGCTGCTGCACAGCATGGCTCTGTATGGTATAGCGTCGAAAATTACACTCCAATGAATCCGGGATACATTACATTGGGTGACAACAACGACTGCAATGATGACCAAGCAGTGTTTGAATTCGCTCAAGGCCTCAATTCAATCCACAGTGGAATGATTAGGCCTGTGCAAGAAGACTGGGTAATCGGAATATCAGGTGCGGAGATTCCTTGGTTGGGTACGGTCAAACTGATGGTAAGTGGGGGAGATTCTCCCGGCGTAAGTCAAGTTCCTGGTGAGTCGTTTGTTTACTTGATTGTGTTCGTAATTGTAGTACTGCTCCTGCCAGTAATCATTGACCCAACAATAAACAGCATTTTGCGAAGATCACCTGAAGCGATTGAAGCAGAAAGGGAAGCCGTATTCGCAAAGATTTACTCTTCTGAAGAAGAATGACTCAATTGAGTTCCTGCGAGTTTGTAATCTGCGCTGTCTAGTCTGAACTCGACATAACGAACCTCATCTGCCACTTCATTCAGGTTTGCTTGATTTAGCATTCTCTCAATTCTATCTCTACTTCTCATTAGCGTCGAAATTCTCTGAGACCTCGTCTTGGGAATTCCCGATTCACCACGAATTTCGGTTAACCATCCTTCAAGGAGACTTGATGCCCAATCAGGAGAACGGATTAATTCTGGAGCGAGCAATATTTCCTTTGTGCGATGCTTGAATCTGACGAAACCATCCGGCATTCTTCTAGTTTGAATTGAATTTGGCTGCCATTGTCCTTCCCGGATGATGAGTGAGTCTTCTTCAACAATTTCACCCTCGTCATTAGAGAGACTAAGTATTGCAACCTTGTCAGAAAGTCGGACGAAAATTTGGACAAAATCATCTTCCTGCGCCCATACAGAGGTCTCATTTGGCTTTTCGCCAAATGCCTCGGAAATGAATGAATTCACCTCATGGCCAACTGCGTCCATGAAACGCCTAGGGGCATGTTGTTGAAGAACTAAGCGACATCGGGTTGAAGTGTAATCAGTGTTTCGCAGAGTCATGGCAAGCGGTTTTCTTTCCATCCAGATCGGATGGACGGAGGTTTTCCTAGCTGTTTTGCTGTGGTATATGCTGCTTAGGCACTGGGAAAATTCAGGTAAACTAGACCAGTGGAACGCATCTCGCATTTTCTTCGGAATGGTCTTGATGGTTAGAACGGGAAAAGGCAAAGACACTCTCGAGAAGGTTTCGAAGCCACGGAAATTTTGGAGAGCATATGGTGAATTGTCGCTATGGGTCTGCTGGGGTGCAATGTTCTTCGTAGCAGCTGGTATAATCCTCGCAATAGCCTCTGCTATAATCTACGGAAATCAGGCTGAAGCAAGGCCTGTATCGGAATTAGTGGCTATTCCAGGATTGAGTCCGATTATCCCACTCGGATGGGGAGTTATTGCATTCGTTGTTTGTCTAGTAATCCATGAGTTTGGTCATGGGATACAGGCACGGGCCCACGGAATGCGCGTTCGGAACTTCGGACTATTGATGGCTGGGCCGCTACCCCTCGGAGCATTCGCAGAGCCTGAGTACAACGAAATTGTAAACTCGCCACGCAGGGAAAGACAGCGGATGTTTGCAGCAGGACCTGCTACAAACATATTTGCAGCATTCATTCTAATTGTTCTCCTTGGACAGGTCGCTGGTCAGTTTTCAGCAGCAGAACCCGGAGTTCATTCAAGTCAGATTATTGTTGACTCAGGAGCTGATGAGGCAGGCTTGGAGGCTTGGGACGTAATTACTTCCATCAACGGAACTGAAATCTCCACATCAAATGATTTTGCTGATTTGATGGAAGACCTTTCTGCAGGCCAAATCGTTCCAATGGAAGTCGTAAGGTACAGCGATGGAAGTGAAGAAACACTGATGGTTAATCTCACAGATAAGTACGAATATTATCTGGATTTAGGATATGAAGAAGACTTGCTAGATTCCATGGATATCGAGCGAGGTGATGCTTTCCTAGGTGTGCAAAACCTAGCCGGAGGAACTGCAGGAGTTGACAGACTTGCTGGCTGGGCTCACCCTGATTTTGAAACAAGTCCGCTCGGCTACGTTATCAGCGTCCCAATCAACACTTTGCAAATTTTGATTACTCCATTCGAGTATCAAGGAGTTGCAATCCATCCTGCACAAGAGGAAATGCTTGACTCCGGCGATGGTTGGCTTGCTAGCATAATCGGGTTGAGTGGTTTACTATTCTTGATCAACCTATTATTCTGGTTAATTTGGGTAAACATACTACTAGGTTTCACAAATTTATTCCCAATGATACCGTTCGATGGTGGACATTTGTTCAAGGATATAGTCCACGGAATAATGACTGGTGTCCGAAATATAGGAAAGAAGACTGGACTTTACAAACTTCATCCTCTTTGGGTAGAGCACGTAACTCGAAAGGCCTCATCTATGAGTTCTCTGCTACTTCTAGTTGCTTTGGTATTCCTCATAGGTGCACCATATCTGTGATACGCATCTGAGATTCTTCTTTTGGCTTCTCGGTTTCGTAATCTACTGATTTCGCTCTTTTACTCAGTGAATCTACTGGATTACCGCCCTCGGTTCTGCAAACGAGTGCGAGGAACTTGTGAAGTGGCATACCTTGTTCCCAATCTAAGAATGGCTTCCCGTTCCTCGTTTTAGGAAGAGGAGGAATCCTTCTTGTCAGCATACCAAGCCTGCCGCTTAATTTACCAACTTCAACTCTGAATATTCGCCAAGAATCGCCCCTTACGCCTTTAAGCCTGAACGCGTACAATGGCATCAAGTCACATCTCTGGCCTTCGTAAATCATCGCTTGATACTGGTCCCATGTTCTACCTGATAGATACAATTTTGATTTCTTTGACGTTTTAACCTCTATTGGGAAACACAAATCTCCCCTGAGTGCCAGTAAATCCCCACTCCCTTCCATTCCAGAACCAGCGGCTCTAACAACTAGAAATGGCCTTTCTATGACTTGTCTAGCCCTAGCTTTGGCAACAGCGTCGCATGACCTTGTAACCGCATCAACTCCTTTGGGGATACCTGCTAGAACCGCCCTCAGTTCTCTCTCATATTGACCTGTCACGTTTGTGAATCTATGTCAATCGCTTTTGATTATATCGCTGATTACGCGTCAAATTGATGCATGAGTAACTGCTGCGAGGTATGTGCGCAGGATTGCGGTTAGGACCGATGATTTCCGACTTTCTTTCCATCTGATGAGGGAGTTGAAAAGGAGGAAATGCGATTTTATCATGCTCGCAACAAGTAACGAATGGGATGGTATTCTTCTTACATCCCCTGAAGAAGTACAGGAAGGACACATTCCGGCAACTGAAGACACGGTCGAAATCGCTGTAGAGAGAGCAATTCAAGCCTCAAGGGGCCTAGACTCCGCTGTACAGTTAGTGTTCGGAATAGATCCTGGACCTAGACCTGGAGTCGCATGGCTAGCCGATGGAATCGTAGTTGGCAGTGCTCAATTAGAACAAATTGAACTCGTGGCAGACCACATAACCGGTCTTGCCTCAGCGGTTAAGCATCAGAGAATGTGCGTAAAAGTAGGAGACGGAGCCCCACTGTTGCGTGACAGGATAATCAATCAATTGATTTTGAGAGGTATCGAAACCCTTCAGGTCAACGAGTACAAAACAAGTTCTGGTTCCCGTATGAAAACGCATCTCCATGCAGCAACACGAATCGCCTTAATGGGCGGTAATCGAATTTATTCTTTGAGAGAATTGAACCCAACAGACGGTGACCTAAAGGAGATACAGAGGCAATCTCGGATTCAGAGTTTAGGCAATTTGACAATTTCCACAGAATTGGCTAGAAGGGTTGCTTGTGGCGAATTATCGCTAGACGAGGCGATTAGGATAGCCTAACCCTGTACCTTTCTCTTCCCTTGGAATAGAGCGTAATTACTCCACTAGATGAAACACAAATTGCAATCGCATCAGCTAGTTGACTGATTGCCCTTGCAGCCAAATGTCTACCGCCTTCTCCAGATTTTGGATTGATCCCCGATGGAACTTGGACGTAGCGACCTGCGTCGCTGGCAATCCCCTTTGAATTGAATAGAATGGCCCCATCTAGCCATGCGAATTCTGCTAACGTTTCGTGATTATTTTGTACTGTAACATCCTTCTTTGAATCATTGTGTCCTTTGAATGGATTAAGTACAATTGCAGTAGTGTATCTTCTCAATTTTGGAACAGAACCAATTGCAAATAATGCTCCGACTGCGTGACCTTCCCTACCACGTCCACCGATTTGTCTAGCCAATTCCATTACCCTTGCTAGAACTTCAATATCAACTCCATGCTCGTTTGCAATTATCGCTAATTTGTTTGAAGCTAATGAATTTGTTTCGATTACAACAATTCCATTCATTGGCTCTGCCATAATTGCGAGTATTCTATCACTAGAGTTGAATCTACCTTCTCCTAAACCCTGCAGAACTATGTCGTGAAGGTTGTTTAGAACGGAGAGTCCTTGTGAGGATAGTGAATCCTCTAGAATTTCAACATCTAAACCCAATTCTGTAAGATTCTCTCTAACCTTAGATGAGGATGTCAAGGTTACCAGACGTAATTTTTTTGGCAGTACTTCTCGAATTTTTTTTGCTGTTATCGAACTGTTTGAAAGTAAGACTGCAACAGAAAAATCAGAGCGTTCTCCCTCTATTGCCGATGCTACCATTTTTGGCAGGTCGACCAAATTAACACCTCATTCCATTGTTGTGTCCATACCAGGGAGTTGGTCTTCTGACTCCCTGTACACAGTGCGCATGTTGTTGATGAAATTCCTTTCTTTTACAACGATATTGTACTCCTTTATCCCAGGATCTTCCTCTCCATCCATGATGCCGAGAAGTGTTTCTAGAGTCAGTCGAGCACCTTCTCGGTGAGGGTATGCGAAGACTCCCATGGATAATGGTGGAGCCATTATCACGCTAACGTCTTTCATTTCGCGTAGTGTGTCAAACAGATTGTGATATGCTTGTGGAAGTAAATCTCGCCTAGATTCATCCTGATTTGGCCTGCGACAATCTGGGCTAACTACGTGAATGATGTGCTTGAATTTGTTTTCGAGGTTGTAAGGTTCGGAAACAACGTTGGTTGTTACTGGGCAAGGAGGTAGATTCAACTTTCTTTGCTCGATGCTAACATTTCTGCAAAATTCTCGCAACTCATCTCCTGCTGCTTTGTGTATTTGTGCGTCTAAGCCCTCTCTTCCAGAAAGACGATTATTCGCAGGGGTAACAACAGCATCTGCCTCTTGCAAATGTAATTCGCCACCAATGACTCGAACTACTCCCCATCGACAAGTTCGGGCCATGTACAACTCGACCATGTTACCAGCAGGAGGGGCCGTCCTTCATATACACATTGACGATTTCAGCCAAAAATAGCCTATTTTGACCTATACAAGCAAGCGAAGTGACTTTGAGTGACATCCCGTGCACGTTGACATGTCACAATCACGAAAAGCGCTATTTTTAGTTGCGCTATTCGTGGTAAGCCTAATCCAAATACCGAATCAATCCAATCCGGAACAAGAATTGAGAGAGCACATATTCGATGGATTCAGCATTGAAACAGACATCTGGAATGAGAGCCCGCTAAGGACGGTAGCGGTTCCTGGAGGATTCAATCTATCGACAGCTGTTGACTATAGCGATGTTGGAGTTTTGATCAATAACAAATCCGAAGTCAGCCGAACGATTGGTTGGGCATTCGTCACTGCCCGGAACATTAGTGCAGACAGAGTTTTCATTTTCGATAATTCATCTAACCCAACCGGTGAAACAATCAACAGAAATCAATTCAATACATATTTCCTTGAACCATTCAAAGTGATGCTATCCAATTACACTGGCACTGATTTGAATTACCTGGTAACAACAAAAGGCATGCCTTTGAGGGTCAACGGCGGCAATAACAAAGCGTCTTTCGATCAAGAAATTGCATTGGCTGGTGGCGCATATGACTCAGACATTGGAGGCGATTGGTGGATTGATCACAATTATGGCCCCCTTGCAGGTAAGCAAATGGAAGAATTCACTAGAGATGAATATGGGTTTTTCTTGGTAACTAGATTGACTGGATATACAGTTGAAACCGCTCTAGATTTGATTGAGAAAGCGAACAATTCCTACGGTGCAAGAGGCACACACATCCTAGATTTAGCCACAAATAGAAATGACTCAGGATACAAATTTTGGAATGACGATTTGTATGTAGCAAACACCACTCTAAACGGCACCATGAATCTACCAGTGTACTTCGATGAAGAAACTGAATTCGTTACAAACATGAGCAACGTAATCGGCTACGCATCTTGGGGAAGTAATGACGGTAACTGGAATCGAAATTATCTATCGAATGGCGGCTTTGATACACTGGATTCTTCTTGGTCAAGCGGTTCCCGTTATTGGAATATATCAGCGCCTACAGTAAGTTCTGGCGATGTTTTCAACTGGTCATATCAGACCTCAATAAAACAGAACGGAAACGGTGCTTTTGAAGCAGAAATTTCTGCTAGTTGCACACAGGATTCTGGCTATCTGCGACCGGGTATATTTGCGGAATATTTCGACAATGAAGGAATCAATTTTAACGCTGCAACAATGCCTGATTTAATCGATAGAGTACCAGACCACTCTCGACTAGAGTCATCCCTTGCGTATTCATCATCCGGAAATCCATATCCTGGTTTGGACGACAGATTCAAGAATAACTGGGGCGCAAGATTCAGTGGACTAATCAACATACCTGAAACTGGAAACTGGACATTCTATCTCAATACCGATGACGGCTCTGAGCTATGGATTAATGGTGAAAGCCTAATCCAAAATTACGGAATGCATGGAATGAGAGAATACTCCGGTTCTCTCAATTTGACGGCTGGATACCACGATTTCAGAATCGAATTTTTCCAAGGCGGTGGTCCACACGGATTGAAATTCTCGTGGGAAGGTCCGAACGTCAGTAAGACGACGATTCCATCCTCTGCATTCGTTGTACAGGCAGATAATATCCCGCAATCTGAAAACTTGGTTCACCATTGGGATTTCGAGGAGGGAACTGGGTCCATTTCGAGTGACAGCGTCACAAATGATTCTAATTTCACATTGTATGGAATGAATTCAACCAATTGGAGAAATTGCGTTGACGGAAATTGTTTGTGGTTTGATGGAGTCGATGATTATGCAAAGGTGAATGTTGACGATTGGCTAGGAAATTTCAGCATTAGTCAATGGGTCTGGGCTAACACAACCTCCCTGCCGACATACGCTTCTACATTCGCAATCGATGACAATGCTGGTTCCAATCAATCGTTCCAGCACATGGTTTCTGGCGGTAAATGGAAACTTCATAACAATCAAAGTCTGACATTTGGCGACGTTACTGCGCAGAAATGGACACACCTCGTCACAGTTTACGATGCAGGGTCCGTGAGACAATACATGGACGGAGTTTTGGTTAACACTAACTTCTACCCGAATGGTTCTTTGAACAACTTTGACTTGTACAAAATTGGAGTAAATAGGGCCGGAAACGCTCACTTCGAAGGCATGATTGATGAACTAATGATTTGGGATACTGCGCTCAATAACAGTTCAATTACAGCCCTTAACAGAAACATCCTAAACAACTGTACTGCATACTCGGGCAACGGTCAAAATGTTGCATACCTTGAGACTACACATGAAATCCCTGTAAATTTCACAAACCACGCATGGAATGTGTATGCTTACGGGAAAAGAAATGGCGATGTATTTGGAGAATACCAATTACAAGTAACATCATTTGATTCTAACGGAAGCGAACTGAGTTACAATGAATCATCAAAGAAAGAGTACACAACAGCATGGAATTCACAGACAATGAGATTTAGACCGCATGAAAATGCGACTTCTATGAAAATTAGAATCTCTTTGGATATAGTCCCTACATCCACTGATGGTTCACTATTTGTTGACTCAGCAATACTTCGTGTGATTAGACCGCACATGAGTTGGGTCAACGGATCGATTGTAGAGACAGCGGTTAGCACAGGTGCCCGCTCATTCAATTGGGGCACATCTTACGGACAATCCTTAGTTGCAGATATCCTCGAAGATGGGGCTAGCGGAATCAAAGGCTACGTGTACGAGCCGTACCTAACAGCGGTCTCTTCACCAAGTGTACTGTTGTCATCCTACGCTAGTGGATACAACCTTGCTGAATCTTACGCAGCTGCAAACACCATGACAAGTTGGATGGGTGTTGTTGTTGGAGACCCGAAGATGAGCCCATACGCCGATATCGTCCATGACATCAGAATTATTGACGTAAGAGTGACGGAAAATCTTACAGTAAATTCCAATTGCAAAATCGAAATTGCAATTGAAAATATTGGTCCCGGAATTGGCGTTGGAAACCTGAAGATTTTGGACAAACTTGGCAGCATTGTTCTTACAAATCACAGCATGGTTTTGCCAACTGGTTCGGAAAATGGAAGCAGACAAATCATTGAACTTGAGATAAACACCTCAAGAGAAGGCTGGAATAATTTAGTAATCAGATGGGAGGCATCATCTATTCTGAATCCTGAGAGAAATATCGACAACAATCAGTTCGACCTTACAATATGGGCGAATAGCCCTCCCGTCATCGAGGATATTTTCTGTGACTCAACCCAGTATAGTAGAGGTGACAGATTCGTTTGTAGCCTAGAGGCAACCGATGATAGTGGAGTGGTAAATGCTACAATCGCTTGGAGAATAACAAGCGGAAACAACAGCAGTGAATGGATTGAGCAAGGAACAGGTAGCCAAGATGGTTATCTGTGGTGGACCACAATCGACCTACCAACGAATGTAGAGTTGGGAATGCTTGACATAATGGCAACCACGGTGGATGAATCAAACATTTCGACTGTCTCTGTTTCAAATGGAGTTGCCCAAATCAGAGATGCTCCTGCGTTTTGGTTCGGAGTGCACGTTTCTGGTGTAGATGATTCCGAATGGGGTGGAGCTTCAGTTTTGACTTCATTCCCCAACAAAGGAGTGCTCAGAGGGCACGTACTTACACTGAAAGCATGTGTTCTAGATCCAGACCACTCAATTGGTTCCCAAACACCGGAGTTTAGCGCAACCAGAGGCAATATCGACGGTCTAAGTTACATGGCTGGAAACAGTCCTGAACATCACTGTTACATCGCATCCTTTACTATTCCAACACAAACTAGCCTATCCTCGTTTAAAATCGAATTAAGAAATCACGAAGGGGCCTTTATGACTCAGAGAACGATTCAGGTCGCTGATGAGCCTCCTGAAGCGATTATCGAGATAGTAAATGCACAAAATGAATCTGTAGAAAACGTACTCGGGGGAGGAGGAGAATACATTCGAGTTTCCGTTACTGATTACGATGATTCCATTGAAGGAGTCTATGGAGATGTTTCAATTCATTGGCCTGGTCAAAGCGCATATTCATTCCCTGTTGAATTCGACAATGGAGTCGCTCTTTTCCCTCTCTCAACTTCAGAGAGTATAGAAACTGGTGATTTGATTATCACCGCAAATATCACCGGAGCAAATGGTGCTTCAAGTTCAGCCGCAATTCAGACACCTATAGTATTGAGTCCACCTGAAATCTTAGCAATTGATCTCTGTCAAGAGGGTGCTGAAATCAGTGAGTTGATGTTCGGTCAAACCGCTGACGCTGTAGTTAGGATACGCTCGTCGCGGCAAATACAGGACGTAAGTGCAAGCCTTGAGCAACTTGGATGGATTGTGTCTGCTCCCAATCAAGGCAGTACAATTTGTGGAAATGACGTTCCTGAGCAAAACGCAGCATACCATTTCAGAATACAACTCGACTCCTCTTTCGTTCCAGGCAATGGCACTCTGGGAGTCAGAGTTATCGACATAGACGAAATTATGTCTGTATCATTCTTGACTTTCGAGTTCTTACATTCTCCACCAGTAATTACTGTTGACCATCCTGATAACATATCCAATGCTGGTCTTCTCGAAATACTTGTTGAGATGAATGATGCAGATGGAATAGACGCTGTTTGTATGGCTGATTACTATCAAGATGGAAATGTAATTTATT
The DNA here is from genome assembly GCA_002506705.1 of Euryarchaeota archaeon UBA550. Taxonomy (GTDB): domain Archaea; phylum Thermoplasmatota; class Poseidoniia; order Poseidoniales; family Poseidoniaceae; genus MGIIa-K1. The sequence continues at coordinate 1,071 of DAYA01000073.1, read as the reverse complement.
CTGTACCTGCAAGTGGAGTAATGGATTTAGACGATTCTGGTTTCTGGTCGAATTCCTGGCTATTACCTACAAACATTAGTGGAGACATCTCATTTGAGTTATCTTGTGAAGACTGGAGTGGTAATCGAGTAAATTACACATCAACAATATCTATTGACGAACCTGTGGAGTGTGTGGAAGACTGCGGACAGATCAACGAGGAAACACAAGAAACATCAGAATCCTATACCCTACCTATTACAATAGGCATAGGTATTCTAGTGATCATATTAGGTAGTACTATTCTCATACGCAGGCGCAACAACGATGCTGATGTTGAGACTTGGAGTGACGAGGAGGTAGAACCAACAAGAGACGAAAGAATTCCCGAAGGTTGGACTTTGGAGGAATTCTTGAATTGGCTTGATGGCCCTATGCCGGAAGACTGGCAAGAAGACCAGTGGGAATTATACAAACTAAGCTTAGAAGACCTAAGATGAGCACAGGATTCATCATGGTTGAGTTAATGGGATGGCCATGGCAGTTGGCTATGTTCTGGTAAATGTTTCACCAGGTCAAGAATATCAAGCATTTCAAACAATAAAAGAGTTAGAAAATGTCTCAGACGCGACACTGCTCTTTGGCGACTATGATATAATCATCAAACTAGAAGCAGAAAGTCTTGGAATAATCGCAAAAACTGTTGTTGATACAATTAGACAAGTTCCGGGAGTTACCGGTTCGAAAACTCTCGCTGGAGCCGAAGTTTAAGCGATTAGCATAAACGCATTACTGCTCAAAAGTACTCTCTGAAAAGGCCCACTGCGGCCAATATGTAGCGCAGTATAGCGGTTTGACGGGGGAAACATTATAACCTTGACATGACCGTAGACGGTACGAGGTATAACCTATGGGTGAAAAGAAGTACTTCGTTCTCATGAAGGACGGAAAAGACACAAGCCAAGTATTTGCAAGCCGACAACCACGTGGAGCAGCACTAAAAGCTGCTACTCGTGGAGTAACAGACATCCGTCTACGTGAGCGTGGAACCAAGAGAGTCCACGTCTTCACAGGACGCATCGACATCGTCGA
>DAYA01000001.1 GCA_002506705.1 Euryarchaeota archaeon UBA550 | reverse complement strand
CTTCGTCGATGGCACATGACCGCAGTCATTGGTATCACAGTTCATCGAGCAGCACGCTCTCCGTGCGATGTTGCATGTGCGGTCAGATGATTCTCAGATGCTCATTGTTGTTGAAAGCGTCGGTGTAATTCGATGTGAATATCCAAATCATATTCTGTTTCCAAAGGCACCATAGGAACTGTCTCTTTGAATAGCCATCCTGCAAATGGATGAGTTATCCCTAATGATGGATTGACACCCTGCTCTTTAGCAGTGATGCCCATTAGTGAATCAGTTAGGTAATCCTTGCCAACACCATCCGGCATATGATGAACGAGTGCAAGGTTTTCAGAGGTGATATCCTTCTTGCTGAGTATTACTGGCCATGGAATTTCAAGCGAAGATAGTGCCGTTCTACCAATTGAAGAAGCCAAACAGTTCAGGAGCCAAGTATCTGATTTATGCTGCCAAAGCGAATAATGAACATCTTCCATTACTGCAAGCATTTGCGTTCTGTCCGCAACATTATCCTCTAGCAATAACTTGTGTTGAGGGCAAGCCGAAGCTATTCTGGTAATTTCTGGCTCTCCCCAATTTTTCCTGATCACCTCACTAGCTCTCAGTGGTTGCTCAAGCCATGCTTCAATAACATCGGGCAAATCTTCAACCCACTCCCGACTCAGAAGAATTGCTGTTGCTACAGAAGGCTTGTTTGTAATTCTAGCAAGACTTGACATGGGGTGCTCTCTTAATCGGTCAATAAGAATCGACAATGCTGTATCATCATACATTGCTAGATTGGAAAGATCCTCATCTGCAAACGTGGTCAAATCAGCCAAACCCGCCCAAATTGGATCCACCGAATCTCCAATTCTCCTCCACCTCGAAGGTTGAGACTGTTTGGTTGTTGCTATCCAAGATGCGAGTGGATATTCTCGCTCATGCCTATCTGCCCACACATCATCTCCTTCCAATAATTGGCACGCTAACCAAATGGCTTCTACCGAATTATCTGCATTTTTTACGCTGGTTAAACTACCTCGAATTAATTCCTTAGGTGCTTCGGGAGCCTGCCAGTTTGTAGGCATCATCGAATCACGAGAAACTGTGATTGGAATATTGATTCGACCAGGGATTTCGAGATTGAATTTTCCGGGAGTGTCACCCGAGGTCAACTTCAATGGAATATCTAAACTAATTTCATTGCTTATTATTACCCTACACCTATGGTCTGCAGCAAGCCTATCCAAAGCTTCAACATACTTCCATCTCCAATCCAAGATAATTGGTGCTTCTATCTCTTCAATAGCAAACAACAAACATGCTTCCCCCGCTCTCTGTGAAAGATGTCTAGTATCAATCACAGAACCTGTTTCATCTCCCCACTCTCTACCTGGAAAATCACTCAAAACCCTTCGCGTTAGCGCATTGCTTGACCTCGACTTAATGTCCTCGATCAATCGTGAGAATTTCATATCTAAAGACGAACTAGAAAGTCTTGGATGAATTATTGAAAGCCAATATTTCAAAATTACAAACGGCAGAGGTTTAGTTTGAATCCCAATCAAGTTACCATCGATGATTGAAATTGCATTCTCAGACATGTTTGTAGCAACTATCGACCTGTCCAAACTACGACCCAAAACTGCTTGAATTGCACCACGGGGTTTTACTGGAGGGCCTGAATTACCTGCCCTTCCAATTACGGAATCTCCATCCTGAAGGATTTGTGGCAACTCTGGCCAAAATCCAGAAGGCAATGGTGAGAACCAACTTCCCACGCTCACCGGCCAAGGATTTGCTTCATCCAGTAGCCTAGCACGGACTAAGCCCATCACCTTCGGCCTCTCCATCCATGCGGTGAGCGTAGTGGGACTAGATTGAGTTGGAGCAGAGGTTCTTCTCAGTGTTTCAATATCCCACCACACTGGTCCATCTTCTCTTTGAACTGCCCATCGCCACCGTTCAGGCTCCCCTTCATTTCCATTGGAGTTTAGGAGTACTCCGCTAGCCTCATCCATTGGCCTATCTGGTATGCCTAAGAGGGGTCCTGCAGGCTGAGATGCGTAACCAAGTAACATCATTGGACCATCTCTTGCAAGTACGATTCCTGCAGCTCCCGGAGGTGGTGGCCATTGTACTAATTCAGTCATTCTCGCAAGTCCATCAGACTCCAATCTAACTAAACCTTGAGATGACAAACGATATCTCGAGCCACGGATATTTGTTTCATCTCGTACCACGTCTCCCGATTCTCTTAATTTCTTCAATGCTGCTGAAGCGTGAGGAACTCTGATACCAATTGCAGCAGAAACCTCAGTTACCGTTCCCCCACCATCTGCCAACCAATCCAAAACTCTGCGCTGGTGTGTGGAACGAATACGGTTAGTTCGCACCATTGTCACCAAAATACTCCAAACATAGTTCCAATATCAATATTTTTACTTACAAACCACTAATTAGTTACATTTTGTTACATATTTCCACTGGAGAATGGTTTTTTCGAACTCAGTTTAACAATAAAACCACCTTTTTGCCAAATTTTCACGGTAGTTAGTGTAACTTCAACAGCGATGTTGGAGCAACGGTTATATGGGCTGCTTCGCTCCTCTTGTACAACGGCCCAAATCTTCGATGGAAACGGCCGCATGACAAGGAGGAGAATGCAAATGAAAACAGTAAGAATACGTGAAAAAATCAAGAAGTTCCTGGGCGATCGCCCACGCAACACAGCTGAAATCTTGGAGCACATTAACAGCACCATGAGACATGGCACTACCAGTCAGCAACTCGGAAACGTTCTATCAAAAGACAAGGACATTGTCAAGGTTGGATACATCAAGCGCTCCGGCATTCTCTCAGGCGGATACGACATTTGTGAGTGGGCCACAAGAACATGGGTCTCTGACAACTGCCCAGGTTGGGAAGAAGGACAGCCTCTAATCATCGATTCTGAAGGAAACGTCCAGACCAACGACCTGATCAGAAGAAACTGATTACCATGCGCTGGGTTAAGCGGATGACTGATGCTACCGTCTGCATGTTCTGTGGCGGCCTCGTAGTAGGTAGCCTTTGCACAGAGTGTGGAATGGTACAGTAAACCTTGTCTGAACTAATTTTCCACTTGTTTATTCAATGCGAAACGCATTGAGTTTCATTGCCAATTTAGTCGCTAAGACGTAAATTGCTACTATGTTCGATGACAGAATCACTGACCCTTGTAAATTGCTAGCGCTTCTTCAAGCCCTGCACCATCACAAATGACGGCCTTACATGCTGCAGTCATCCTAACAGCTTCCTCTGTGGTCTTTTGGTGAATATTTCTTCCAGTTGCAGCACCTCTACA
>DAYA01000069.1:3332-5763 GCA_002506705.1 Euryarchaeota archaeon UBA550 | reverse complement strand
ACTGGATGAACCCATCCAAAGATATCTTCGCCAGTTTCGTTCTGAATACTAGTGAGCGCATCATACAATTTTTGGGTGACTTCTCCGGGAGTAGAGCCATCTGCGTAAGTTGCAGTTTCCTCGCCTAGAGTAATCGAGCCGATTGGAGAGATTACTGCTGCAGTACCACAGCAGAATGCTTCATCAGCACTCATTGCGAATTCTGCTTCAACTTTAGTCTCAACAACTTCGTGGCCCATGTGCCTTGCAAGTTGGATAATTGAATCACGGGTGATTCCCGGCAGAATTGTTCCAGTAAGCTCAGGAGTGTAGAGAACGTTGTCCTTAACGCAAAAGAAGTTGGCAGCACCGACTTCTTCCACATACTTGTGCTCCTCCGCATCCAAGTAAATGACTTCAGCATAACCTGCCGCCTTTGCTTTCTTTGATGGCATCATTCCCGGGGCGTAGTTTCCGATTGCTTTGACGCCACCCGATCCACCAGGCGCAGCACGGTGATGTTCATCGCTAATCAGCAACTTGATGCAGGTCATTCCACCCTTAAAGTACGGACCAACTGGTGTTACGTAAATCATGAAGGTGTATTCGGGCGCTGGTGCTACTCCAAGAACTGGGCCGCTTCCGTTCAGAAGAGGCCTGACGTACATTGCTCCCTTACCCATCGGAGGAATCCAGCGCGAATTTTGCTGCACACACTGTTCGACTGCATCGATGAAAATTGATTCAGGAACAGGGGGCATCTTGAGCCTGTCAGCTCCTCTTTGCATTCTTCTTGCGTTTTCTTCAGGACGGAATAAAACAACTCTCCCTGCTGCGGTTTTGTATGCTTTCATTCCCTCGAAAAGCCCCTGTCCGTAGTTTAGAACTCCCGCTGCGGGTGAAATCGATATGTTGCCATAAGGAAGAATTTCGCCAGGCTGCCAAGGTTCATCCATTGCAGTCTTTGCAATGTACATGAAATCAGTCTCGGTCATTGAAAATGTTAGTGAGTCCCAATCGACCGGTGCTTCGCTCATCAGAAGCGACCACCGCTCGGAGGTATTCAATGATTGTGTGAAATTTCTCTTTACACGTACTTTCGACAAGTAGTTGGCCTACTGACTTTTCCAGAGACTATGCGCTGGGCCGGTGATGTTGCGATAATCACCGGAAGGTACGTCTCTGAAGGCGATGCAACAATCATGGAATTGTGGTCACGTGCACGTTCTGGGGAATCGGTTTTACTTCGAGTTCACGGGGTTAGGCCGTGGTTTGAGATTACTCCAAATGGAAGGTGGGAGAGTTCCGAGAATACCCCTCCGCTTCCAGAAGTGCAGGATGAAATAACGGAAATTGTAGGTCCTGAAATGAAATGGACCTTCCTAGGAGAAAAACCGGTTTGGAAGGTATTCGTAGCCCAGCCATTCATGGTTCCAAGGATTAGAGAAGAACTCAAAGGAAGGTGGACTATTCTTTCTGGCGACATTCCTTTCGTCAATCGCTTCTTCTTAGATGGCGATTTGTCCATGCACGTTTCAGTTGATGGTGAGGCGGGCGAGAGTGAGCACCCTGTGGATATTTGCCTCGAACTCACAATGAACGATGTATCTCATTGCGACCCATTCCCCGCCCCCTTCAAGATATTCTCATTTGACTTGGAAACATCAATTGCCCATGATACGATTCTTTGTGCTGCAGCAGTGATTGAAGATATGGGGACGGGAGAGAGAAGTCATCACACCTTTGCTGAAGATGAGGCTACTATTCTGAGAAAAATGACGAAGTTGATGCGAGAAAGTGACCCGGATATCATTACAGGTTACAATATTGACAATTTCGATATGGGAAGGATTGTTGATAGAGCAAACCTTCTCGCTAAATCGAACAAACCCTTGCGCGCAGAACTAATGGGTTGGGGAAGGGTTTCAGAAAAGGAAGAAGGACGAAGAAGAGACACACTGATTCCTACAAGGGGAACAGCACGCGCCTGGAATTTAGCAGGCAGATGCGTTATGGACGCATGGTGGCAAGCAAGACAGGCGCTAAGGCCACAAAGAGAGACATTAAAATTCGTATCAAGACTACTTTTCCCAGATAATGAGGACATGCAAAAAATAGACGTAGACGCATCAAAGATGGATGAGGAGTGGGCGAATAGACCTGATGAAGTGCTCGAATACTGTCTGCGTGATGCTGAGTTGCCTCTAGACATAATGCACAAAATTCAGGCTTTCAGGCGCAAAGAAGCAGTTGCTGCAGTAGCAAAGGTTTCCCTAGACACTAGTGCGAACGGTACAACATCTCAGTTAATCGATTCTCTTGTGATTAGATTGGCTGATAGAACATCAATTGGAGTTCCACTCACTGGTTCTGCAGATAGGAAGGAAGGGCAGATCGAGGGCGGATATGTTCACGACGTCCAAGCAGGTCTACACCGCTGGGTAGCGATTCT
>DAYA01000069.1:0-2922 GCA_002506705.1 Euryarchaeota archaeon UBA550 | reverse complement strand
GGCAGCACGGACCAGCCGTCAGAAGATGAGGAAATTCATGAAGCTCCTACCGGCGCTAAATTCAGGAATAAAACGGGTCGCAGAGGAATGGTTCCATTCCTTCTTGAAGATTTGATGGCTCAAAGAGACACTCACAAGGCTGGAATGAGGAGCGCAGAAGATGAGGCAACTAGATCTTATCATGATCAAATGCAATATGCAGTGAAAATTTTGATGAATTCGTTTTACGGCGTCTTTGCAAGTGGATTCTATCGTTTTACTCACAGGCAGTTAGGCGAGTCGATTACAGCATGGGCTAGGAAGAACATCAAGACGATTATTCAAAAACTCGGTGATGAAGGTCAACACGTTGTTTACTCCGACACAGATTCTATTTTCGTCAAAACACCGGTCGAAGGGGTGGATGAACCCAAGCAAGCAATGATCGATTTTGGACACAGTACCGCAGAGCGGTTTAGCGAAGCAAGTGCAGAGTTAGAATTCGAAACGGGTATGTCTGTGTTCTTCAGTCACGGCGCAAAGAAACGTTATGTCGGGCAGGTAGTTTGGCCTAAGGAATCGATGATGGTCAAAGGATATGAGACTCAACGAACAGATTCATTCCGCTATCTAACAGACGGTATGAAAGAGATATTCAGGCACGTCTTAGCAGACGATTCAGAGGCTGCAATCAATCTTGCAATCGACACGATTGCTGCAGCCAGAAAGGGCGAAGTTCCAGTCAGAGACCTAATCATGAGCAAATCTTGCAAAGGTCGTTGGGACAAAAGAGCGAATGGCGGCAAGGGCGCGTGGGACTTCACCAAGGATTACGCCAATCCTGACTCAATGATTCAAGTTCGTGCAGCGCGGGCTTTAATCGACAAAGGCTTGCCATTTACTCCTGGCATGAAAATTGCGTACATCGTTACGAATTCCAAGAACCGCCCGCTTGAAATTAAACCATGGCTAGAAGAGGACCCGGTCACACAATACGATGGGCAATTTTACGCAGATAGACTAGCCACGGCCTTTGGAAGGGTTACTGAAGCGTTTAACTGGTCTGCTAAAGATCTCCTTGCCGGCAATCGTCAAACATCTCTATTCTCATTTTGATGATTAGCCAAGAAGGGCAAGTATTGAATTGTACTGAGGGTTCAGGGTATAGTGATGAAGCCCATTCTAATGGTACTAGTATTCGTCTCGGCGAGTTTTGCTGGATGCCTTTCAAGCGAAGACTCAGCCACATCTCAGGTTGAGGCAATCTTCGATTTCGACCCTGATAAAAACATCAGAACTGATATGACCATCGAATTCGATGGTGGAGCATCCTTGCCGGCTAACAGTGGTCTAACCTACAAGTGGGATTTCGATAATGATGGAGCATATGATGACACCGGAAGGACCGCAACTTGGTCATATTCAAATGCTGGAGATTACGAGGTTACTCTCACAGTTTCAGATGGCACTAATTCAAACTCTCAAACAAGGTCTCTGAAAGTAATTGATGCGGATGCTCAAGTTCCAGAAGCAGACGCAGGGTCCTATTCTCCGAGTTCGGATTGTGAAGGCAACAGCGTAAATTCCGGCTCGTACTATGTAGTGTACATCTGTGAAATGGATAAGAGTACATCCAGCAAGTCAATTTTAGCAAAAACAACGGTAACGCTTGATGCATCCAATTCAGAGCCTTGTGAAGATGATAGTGAGCCTTGTGACGATTATATCGCAGAATACAACTGGGACTTAGACCTCCTAAGAGACGAGGATGGCGATGGTGACCCAGAAAACGATGCAGATTTGACTGGTGAAACTGTAGACTGGAAAGAATTGTCACCGGGTGAATACAAAATTTCTCTGACAGTGACAAATGGCGAGGGGCTAACCAGTAGCGATGATGTGATTGTGTACGTCAACTACATCGGAAAGTGGAGCGATTTCTCTATTGGGGGCAATACATCGAATAATCCAGTAGACATTGACTTTAGTTTCTCGGTGACCAACGACGATGAATCAAAGAACACCATTAAGCGCGCAACTGGAGAATTAGTATATCCCAAAGAAGACAGCGACTGCACAGATGTAGTACTAGGTGAAGGAAATAATTGTAGAGCTAAAATCGACCTATATGGTTTCAATTCTACAGACGAAGAAGCTGGTAACACCAGCGCTATCGGTGTAGATCAGAGAAGCAGTGGTGATTGCGATTCAGAAACAGATTGTGTCCTGCTTCAGTTTACAGGTTCATACCATTTCTCTGAATCTTATTGGAAGGATGGTGAATGGACCATGACAATCAGAAATGAGATGGTCAATGATTTAGAGATAGAATCTCTAACGATTCGATTACTGTACAAGTGATGACAGGTCTCCATTCAGACGCTCATTTTAGGATTGAAAATCCCGCAAACCGCGTCGCGGTCTTCAAATAGGGGTGGAATGTCGGCGGACTGCTAAGGAGAGAGCATTATGGGATCTCAATGGGAAGATAAGAGTAAACCACACCGCAACATTGTGTTCATCGGACACGTTGACCACGGAAAGTCTACTACAGTAGGTCGCCTACTTTTGGACTCTGGTCACATCGAAGAGCACGTAATTGAAAAGAACGAAAAACTAGCCGCTGAAAGTGGTAAGGCCGGATTCGGTCTTGCTTACGTTATGGACGGTCTAAAGGAAGAGCGCGAGCGCGGTATCACAATCGATGTCGCACACAAGGAATTCTTTACACCGAAGTACTACTGGACTATCATCGATGCTCCAGGTCACCGTGACTTCGTAAAGAACATGATTACCGGTGCTAGCCAAGCAGATACAGCAGTTCTGCTATGTGCAGCAAACGACGGTGTCAACGCTCAGACTAAGGAGCACGCATTCCTTGCTAAGGTATTGGGTGTTTCAGAACTGATCATCCACGTTAACAAGATGGATATTTCCGGTGTT
>DAYA01000039.1 GCA_002506705.1 Euryarchaeota archaeon UBA550 | reverse complement strand
TGGAGTTGATGAACTCATTGAGGTTGGTGCATTGTTTGCATAGTAGTATTCGACTGGAATAATCAGGACTAATATTCCAACTCCCAGTGTTGTTAACTTGTCTCTTGATGGTAGTTTTTGTAGCCACGGATCTTGATTTTGTAGAACCATGACGAAATGAGCGATGAATGCAGCACCCATTCCCGGCACGGATTCGAATATGTGTACATTCAATCCTAGTAATCTCCATGTGATTACTGCAACAAGTGCTGCAGTCATCATGACCATAGAGTGCTGAGTCGATGGTTTGAATCCCGACATTCTAACGATAATCAGCGGAATGAACATTCCACCTAGACCATAAACTGCTAGGACTACAAGAGAGAAGACAGAGTTGTTGCCAGTAAAGTATGCACCTAGCGATAGGCACGTTGCAACGAATGCCATAACCATAGTCGTGATCTTGGTTTTCTTGTGATTTGTTGACCACTCAGGGAATAAATCATCGGTAATTGCAGCGGTGCAAGCCAGAACTTGAGAGTCAGCGGTAGACATAGTTGCAGCGAAAATTGAAGCAAGAATTAGACCAACCCAAAACGGACCTAATACATCCATGGCGAGTAGCGGTAGTGCAAGTTCTGGATCGAAACTTCCAGACTCAGGGAAGATTACCCTAGAGGCTAGACCAATGAAGATCATCAGTGCTAAGAAAGGTGTTTGCCACACGAAGAACCAGATGCATGCTTGCTTGCGGTCTTCTTCAGATTCAAGAGTCATAATTCTAGAAACAACCTGTGGTTGACCGGCTACTCCTAATCCTCCAAGGAAGAAAGCGAAAACCCACATGCTGAATCCTAGTTCTAAATCTGGGGGAGTTATCGAAGTTAATGCAGGGTCTATGCCGTTAAGTGATGAATGAAGTCCTGAGAACCATCCAACTTCAGACAATGCAACGTAACAGAGCAATGTTGAACCGACAATCATTACACAAGATTGGGCTGCATCTGTCCATATCGATGCACGAATTCCACCAGCGTAGCAATATGCTACAACAAGGACGAATCCGATTATTATTCCAACCCACTCTGCCCAACCTAGCATTGCAAAGAGTGCCTTACCTCCACTTGAGAGTTGAGCTCCTGCGTAAATTAGCAAGAATGCGACAGAACAAATTGCAGCCATTTTTGCTTCAGGTGCGCCTTTCACGTTAGCGACTAATGATGATAGCGAGCGAATATTTCGCTCATTGCCTTCTTTCTGAATATACTTGTATAGCCATATCCATGCGACTAACTGTCCAATTGTCGAGATTATTGAAATCCAAATTGCTGAGTAACCCATCAGCCACATGAATCCAATGAATCCGATGAACATGTAACCAGAGTTCCATGTTGATACTGCTGATAGTGCTGCCAAAGCAGGGTGCATCCCTCTGCCTGCCACCAAATAATCGTCGGTTGTATCCTTCTTTACACGGATACTAGCCATTCCCACTCCTGCGAACAGGAGCATGAACACGAGAAATGAGATAATTACCCAGATCTCTTCTGACATCATACCAACCTCAAGTCAAAACTTCGAGTAGTCGGTCTTGTTCTGCAGCTCTTCTCAATTCCATCGCAATCCTGCGACCGGAAGAAACTGGTTTGCGCCATGTTGCATTTCCGTATGGATGGCCAACAGAAACGTGGACATTTGTTCCTCCACCCAAACGTGGAGCGACATCATAGATTGAGTAGTTCATATCTTTGTCAATGCAAGTCTGAAGGCAGAATGGACCGATTATTCCTGGGTCGTAATGTTCCTTCGAAGCAGTGATGAATTTTTCACCGAGTTCAAATGCCTTCTCAAGAAGGGATTCTCTAATCGTTGCTGTGTTGTGACCGACAACTGTCATCTCTGGGATTTGTTGGTGAGCAGGCATAGTCATCTGCTGTGGAGCAGGTAGTCTGACGTGACCGTCAAGTGATGACTCAAATCTCCAATCTACTCCAAGAAGTTCTAGCTTTGGCATGTCTTCTTCAAGAGGGCTGTAAAAGAAATTCAAGTTAAACACAGGGCCAATGACGTATCTTTCAATTCTAGCACCATCAAGACTTGCTTGGTCGATTGTCCCTTCTTTGAGTAATGTTTGTGATTTCTCTAGATATTCTTCGTAAGATGCACAGGTGAAGAAACCTCTCTCCAACTTCTTTTGAGCATGATGTAGTTTCACGATAACTAGGCAATCGATATCCTGTGGGTCTTCGATTGCTTCAGGGTATGGAAGACCTGCTTTATCCAAAATCCAGTAATAATCCTGGTCTTCTGTACGCTCTTCCATTCTCAGCATATTGCGTGAGCCAAACATTGGGACGTGGAAGTTGTTCTCTACATCGTCGATGCTGGAATAAGATGTGAAAGACCTGTTAGGGATGTAAATTACGTTTCTCTTTCTCATTTCATCTTGCATTGCAGGATTCATAACATCGTTGAAAGAATCCATGACGATTGCTTTGTCGACCATTCCTCTTCTAACTCTTCCAGAAACGGTTCGCTGAGTTTTGAAATATTGAGAGTAAGTCTTGTCTCTACCTTTCTGACAATATGCAACGGTGGGGAATCCTTCCTCGATAGCACCATCACAGATGTCTAGGGCTGAGTGACTTGCCGTCATGCCAACTCGCAACTTGAGACGGTCGTAGTCTTCGATCATCCCTGCAATCTCATCTTTGCCAATCATCTTACAACTCTCCTAATACCATTGTGATACTCGATGGCCTTTGTAGTTAGTCAAAGCGTTGAAGTTGCATAAGTTCCTCGGTGGAAAGGGTATCTCCACTCATCAACTTGGACATTAAATCCTGGACTTCACCACGTGCACCACGCTGTGTTTCTCCAGTTGCAGTTCCTTGCATTGCACGTAGAATGTCTTGGATTGAATGTAAGCACCTAAGTGATACAATGTAAAAGTGGTGTGCTTTGTCAGCCTCTTTCTTGGACTTTCTAAGTTCACGGTGAGCATCTTCTGCGAGTTCTCTCTGTCGGTCAACTTCTTTGTTCCACTGTAGCATTAAGTCGTGTGCTTCTTGAGCGGCTTGTGCTGCTTTTTGGACTTCAACGTGAGCAGCCTCTTGCTCGACCATTGCTTCTCTGAGCATTCCACGTGCTTCTTTCAAATCACCGTTGGAGTCTTCTGATGCTTGCATTTCACGAATCTTTGCACGAATTTCTTTCATTCGCTTCATAACCTTCTTTTCGTTTTGACCCAGGTGCCTGCCCATCTCCATTTCTCGGTCTAGCCTCTCGAATTCACGGCGTAGAGAGTGAACGGTCACTTTCTTTTCTCTGCGACCTCTTGGACCTGAATCTCTGTCGTCCTTCTCGGACCTCTCAGAATCTAGCATTGACTTTGCAGCCTTTACTTTCTTGTTAGCTTCAGAACGAATAGATTTCTTTTCTCTTACCAATTCGTTCATTTGCTCACGAATTTCACGCTGTTGGCGGACATTTTGGATTAGTTCACGAACCTCTGCATTTAGTTCGTTTCTGATGACGGTATGTTCCTTTGTTCTGGAGTTCCAATCATCCCTGGTGTTGCGATATTGAGTCGCTTTTTGATTGACCAGTTTGCGTTTTTCTTCCAAAGTATCCTTCAATTCTGCCATTACCATCGCACCTGTTCGCCTTGTACTCCCGTACACTCAGCGGGTTTGCGACTTACCTATCCCATTTGAAGCCTCCCTACGGGAGACTTTCACAAAAAGGGTGGAATTGCACTACAAGCGGCTGACAATCTCTGTCTTGCCTTGCCTAAATTGCTGCCGTTCTGGCATTGAATTACAATGCAGTGGCCACTGTCAATACGTGAGCAGATAATTGTTGAATTCTCACCGACAATAGTTATCATTTTATCTTCAGGTTGTAGATCCAACAACTCAATCATTACTTTAGGTTTGAATTCGTTTGAAGTTCTCTCAATTGTGAATCCTTCTGGGTCCAGTAATGCTGCTGAAATGATGCATTCCTCATCAACAAGGTCGGCAATGATTCTGATTCCCACAATGCATGTCAGAAGATGGCACTTCAATACTATTTGGATGAAATTTTGCCACGCATAACGTATCCAATACCTGCTTTGTAGTATCCCTCTAAGGTTGAAACAATCTCTAAGCCTCTTCTTTTATAGAATTCAATTGCAAATTCATTATCTCCTCTAACCTCTAGTTGTATCTCGTTGCGGCCGTCTGCGAGTGCAGCATCGACAAGCAGTTCCCACGCTTGCGAGCCAAATCCTCTGCCCTTGTAATCAGAATCTATGGCAAAAGCCACTATTCTAACCCTACTCTCTTTGAATTTATTACCCCACAAAACACCACGAATCATGTTGTTAGAATCCAACAAAACGAGATTCCCCCTCCACTCCGGGATAGGAAGTGTTCTCACGGACTCAGAAGCATATCTTTCTCCAGTTTGATCTAAAAATAACTGACGAATTATCTCTACACTTTCAGCATCAAGAGACTTTGGTGATGGGCCCAAGCACCAACGAGCGACTTTATCACTCGAATCCAAGCCCATATTTCTCACTCTTTCTTTTTGAATTGACTTCTAGAGCCTCT
>DAYA01000027.1 GCA_002506705.1 Euryarchaeota archaeon UBA550 | reverse complement strand
GACCACATAATTGTTGACAGTGGAGATATGTTGCAGAACCTAACGAATGGACTTTTCAAATCAACAACCCACAGAGTAGTAAATCCACCAGATGCAAATTCTGACAGGTATTCAATGCCAATGTTTGTTCATCCTAGAGATGATGTTGACCTTACTCCACTACCCGAATTCATAGAGATGACTGGGGGAGAGGCATTGTATGACTCGATTACTGCTGGAGATTATCTTCACCAAAGACTGGTTGAAATTGGTCTAGCATCTTGAGGTTTTCAGCATGCGCTCGATGCCAGAAATTCTCGCTGCAAAAAGAGATGGCAATGTCTTGACCGCCAACGATTTTCAATTCATTTGCAACAACATAAACCAGATTCCAAGAGAACAACTTGGAGCATTTTTGATGGCATGTCAGATCAATGGGTTGTCACCCGAAGAAACCTCCAACCTCACTCTAGCAATGTTGAACGCTGGAGAAAAGATGGAAACGCAGGCAGGCCGAGTTGACAAACACTCTACTGGAGGTGTTGGAGACAAGATGAGTATCATACTAGCACCTGCCCTTAGAGCAGCAGGTGCAACAATCCCGATGCTTGCAGGCAGAGGCCTTGCACACACAGGAGGCACCATCGACAAGTTAGAAGCAATTCCTGGATTCAATACCGGATTATCCATTGATGAGATGAGAAGCAATCCTTGCTTCATTTCAAGGCAGACCGATGATATTGCTCCTGCTGATAGAATTCTATACTCCATCAGAGATATCACGGCAACAGTACCACAAATTGGTCTCATCACTGCCTCAATAATTTCCAAGAAAGCAGCGGAAGGTCTAGAAAAATTGGTACTGGATGTGAAGTGTGGCAATGCTGCATTTATGCAAACTAGAGAAAATGCAGTAGCACTTGCTAAATCGATGGTAATTACTGGAAATAGCCTAGGAATGGGAGTAACCGCACAAGTAACAGAAATGGACAATCCCATCGGAAGGATGTACGGAAATAGCCATGAAATTGTTGAGTGCATTCAATGTTTGAAAAGTGAGGGGCCTTCTGATACAATGGAATTGGTATACGCACAGGCTGAAGCATTAGGCTATGAAATTCAGGATTCGATAAGTGATGGTTCAGCACTCAAGGAATTCGAAGAGATGTGCATTCGACAAAATGTTGATCCAAGAGTCGTTTCACAATTGGTCAATGAACCATGGAGCGTTCTAGATAGAGCATCAGTGTCAACAGATATCATAGCACAAAATTCTGGATATATTTCGCAAATAAATGCACTCACCATCGGTGAGGTACTCTGCAAACTTGGGGCCGGAAGAACCGGAGAAAACCCAGACATCGACCATGGGGTTGGTGCAGAACTATTGGTCAACATTGGAGATGAAGTCACAGCAGGAGAGGCCTGGATTAGATTTGATACCCGTGAAGAGATGAGTAATGAAATGATTGAAACCATACAGAATTCTCTTTCATTATCTGAAACAAAGCCAACCGAATCCAGTAGAATTATCGAGATAATCGAGAACTAAAGTTAGACGATTTTGATGGAAGCCGTCATATAGGAAATGTATGTCGGAAGGTTGCCGTTTTAGCTTAGTTGGTGGAGCGTGGGACTGTTAATCCCAAGGTCATGGGTTCGAGCCCCATAAACGGCGCCATACTACAAACTCAGAGTTTGAACTTGCCTAGGCAACTGCGCAAACAAGATTCGAGTTCCTGATGCGTGAACTCATAGCCAGACTCAAGAAGCCTAGTTGGCCTTACGTCTTGACCCTCAAGAACTAATTTTTGACCCATTTTACCGAATAGAAGTTTGATGACAAAGCCTGGAAGCGGAGCAAATGCTGGTCTTCTCAGGACCTTACCAAGGGTCTTTGCAAACTGCTTTTGGGACACAGGAGTTGGCGCTGTTAGGTTGTAAGCACCTTCTGCATCTTCTTTCATCAACAAATGATGAATCGCATATATCTCATCGTCCAATGATATCCAGGATTGCATTTGTTTTCCACCGCCAACTGGACCGCCTGCACCCATCTTTGCAGGTAGCAGTAACTTTGCCAAAGCACCACCAAGTGGAGACATTACTATTCCTGTTCTTGTGTGAATGACATTAATCCCGGATTCTTTTGCAGCGTTTGAGGAGTTCTCCCAATCCCTGCACAGTTCTGCTAACATATCATTGCCAGAGGAGGATGATTCATCGAGTACTTCTGTTCCTCGATTTCCATAATATCCGATCGCAGATGAACATAGCATTTTGGTTGGAGGATTGTCCAGCCCTGCAAGTAACTTCGATAGATTCTGGGTAGGGATAATTCGACTATCCCTGATTAACTTGAGGCGTTTCTTTGACCATCTCTTGTCGCCAATTCCTGCACCTGCCAGATGTATGACGGTGTCGAATCCGTTCATATCACCTTCAATTATCTCACCCGTGAGGTCATTCCAAACTACGACCTTCGATGAATCAACATCAGTTGGTAGTTTCGTGCTTGGACGTAGAAGTCTGTGAACGTCATGTCCTGCAGCTTCTAGGAATGCACAGAGTTGCAATCCAATCATACCCGTTGACCCAGAAACCAAAATTTTCTGCCTCGGTAATTCTGCTGTCAATTGAATTTGCTTCAGATCGTTAGCGACTCTGACGCTTCTGAATTCAAACATCTGCTTCATTCGCGGGAGTACGGTGAAACCTGCGGACCAACCTGTAAAGATGTGTAGTGGTAGTTTGTACTCTACATTGTCAATTACAGATGTTGTGCCATTTGAATCAGATTCAAACTTGTGATTATGATTCCATGCTCCGAATGGGCCTTTGATCATCCTGTCTGCGAATGACTCGCCGCTCACAACACTGTGATGCCTTGCAACCCACTTTTGCCTGAACGGTCCAAGTTTTACCTTGAAAATGGTCTCCTCACCATCTACGAGTCTGCCTGCGTTGATTGGTTTGATGCCTTCCCACTCAGGCATGATGCGCCTGAATGCCCCGTCGCTGTTGTACCAGTCCCAGAGTTGTTTTTTGTCGGCTGAGAATTTTGCAGTATGAGCAAAAATTGGCATATCATTCCCTCCTCTCGTAGCGTACGCTGGTTGAGTTTACCTTCGCATTTTTGAATAGAGTTTGTTGCGAAGTGGGTGAATTCGAATAAGTTTCTATGTACTTTTTTGTGCGGTATTTGCGCTTAGTTGAGTCGGTTGTCATGCAACGTATCTTGCCATATACAGGTCGCTCAGTCCAACCTCTATCGAATTTACCCAATACCCATCCGATGCCAGTGTATGTGTTTGGATCTCTTCCATCAAGAGCCCATTTATCGTTGAGAGCGACCATGTATTCCATTGCAACCTCAGGAGTTGGAGTCCACTCGAGAATTTTCTTTCCCCACAGCATTCTAAGATAATTATGAATCATCCCGTCAGTTCTAAGTTGCCTTTGAGCAGCATTCCACAACTCATCATGGGTTTCTGCATTTTCGAACTCTTCGAAGGTGTAGATGTATGGCCGAGGGTCATCTTCATGTTCCTTCAATGTCTTTTGAGCCCATTCTGGGATTGATGCAAATTCATGATGATTCTGAACTTTAGAACAGTGAATGAATCCGAGGTCACGCCATACTATGATTTGGTCGAGGAATGCTTCAACGTATTCTGGCAAATCCCACCAACCGGAGCGGCGACCGTTGTCAGGAGGAATTATTCTGGATATGTCCCACTTGTGTTTTTCAAAAATTTCTGATAAAATTTGGTGGGGGCTAATATGGCCAAAGTGCAAGTACGGAGAGAGACCACTAGAGCCGTTGAGTTCTGGTTGGTTTCTGTTTTCGGAGTAATCACTGAGTCTTTCTCTGAAGAATTCCCTCCATGCAGAATAGGCGGCTATTGCTCCGCCTTTTGTATGCTGAACTGGAGGGACACTGTGGTCTATTGCAAGGACAGAAAGTGCATTCAGTCCAATATCGTCAATTTCGCAAATTCTCCAAATGAATTCATATGGTGTGACCGGTGTGTCGCTTTCTGCAAATATTTTCTCAACCTTTTCTGCAGAAAATTTTGGTAAATGTTTTGCCTTTTCGAGAGGAGATGCTTCCGGGAATTCAGACATATGCTGAAGAATGGTCTTGTGAAGATGCCGTCTTAGAGAATAGGCAGTGGTGAAAGCCTTTTCTTGTTCAAGTGAAATGAATCCGTTTGAGTCTACGGAATGAACCTCGCACTTTCCGATTTCAACTGCAATCTCACGAATTCTACGTGGCATGTAAACTGGAAAGTCGTCGATTACCAGGACGTCTGCATACTCCATCCATTTTTCCAAGAGACCTCTGGCCTCGTATGGTCGAGTTTCAACGTACGGAACATAGGTCACGGGTGTATCTTCGAAGGCGTTTCTGTTATCCATCATTCCTTGAATTACAAACGTGTGAGACCTGTCATTTGCCCACTGATGAGCGATCGCTAGAGCTTCGACGACCACGAGTGGCATCTGTCGCTGGTTTGCTAATTCGATGGCATGTTGTAAGCCGTGGTTCCACTTTGATCTACGAGCTGAAATCATCCAGTAAACCACACATTCACCGGGAGGAGCATCCTGGTTGAAAGTTTGTAGTCGGTTCGCAGGAATCATGTTGTCACTGTCCAATGTTGTTTGATTGTCTGTTTATGTTGTAGACATTGTATTCTAGTGGCTTTGAGAGTGGCCTGGTTGCCTTGATCGACATTCTCTCTCCGCTGAGTCCGTCAAGAGCAAGATTGTGCATTGTCTGTGAGACCCAATCTAAATTACCCAATTCCGACAAAGTTGCCCACTTCAAATCTAGGATTTCATCTGAAGAATCAGAGAGTTCGTCATCATTTACGTTGACATCGTAACACAGGAAAACGGCTGGTTTGTCCTTCGAAATTGTTGACCTCACCGCTGACAAACCAATAATCGAACCATGAACGCCCGTTTCTTCGGTTAATTCACGTATTACTGCATCTTCAGGAGTCTCTCCTTCGTCTACGCTACCTTTGGGAAGGCCCCATTTGTTTTGAAAGCGTCCACGTGCCTCTTTTACAAGCAAAATTTTGTTGTTGTGAATGGCCCGTGCAGCTACACCTAAATCACAAAGTACACTGGCCATGGTGAAAATGGTGCATTGCGAGGTATTTATACCACCGTTTATCACCCACAGGAAAAATAACGAGTAATTATAAACTCAAGTTGTGAAAACATATCATGCTCACGAAAAAGAGAGAGACTAGTATCGTTGAAGCCGATGCGCTATTACCAACCAAGTTTGGAGAGTTCAGGATAAGGGCTTTCCATGACCCAGAAAACAACAAAGAACACGCGCTACTTTACCTGGTAGATCGGACAAAAACTCCGGTTGTTCGTGTCCATTCAGAGTGCCTGACAGGAGATGCTTTTGGTTCGCTTAGATGCGATTGTGGCCCTCAACTTGAAGCCTCAATGAAAGAAATTCAAGAACACGGCTGTGGAGCGATAGTTTACCTAAAACAGGAAGGGCGAGGAATCGGGCTGTACGCAAAGATGCAAGCTTACGCGCTCCAGGACAAGGGACTAGACACCTTGGACGCAAACCTACAACTTGGCCTTCCCGCCGATGCAAGAACCTACGACATTGCTGCGAAAATGCTCAAAACAATAGGTTTCAATGAACTATTTTTGCTGACAAATAATCCCGAGAAAAGATTACAATTGCTCAATAATGGAATAAATGTCAAGGACAGGATTCCGATTATAATCGTGCCCAGTGAACACAATCTTTCATATCTGAGGACTAAAGCATCACGCATGGGCCACTTGCTCGAAGTGTGATGTGATTTTATGTCAAAAAGTATCATTGGACAGACTGCGCCCGATTTTGTGCTCCAATCTGATGACGGAAGTATGTTCGATAGTTCGTCGCTTCATGGAGAGTGGAGAGTATTGTTTTTCTACTCTCGAAATAACTCCCCTACATGCAAAAGGGGATGTTTAACTTTCAAGGAACAATACGATTTGTTCAAGTCTTCGGGTTGTTCAATTGTTGGGATAGGACCTGGAAGTTACGAGAAACTGAAAGACTTCAAATCTACAATTGGAGATTTACCCTTCCCATTATTGGCAGACGTGGACAGAGCAGTTGGTGAATCATACAACATCCCAATGCATCTAGGTCAATTCCCTACAAAATCCTCGTTTGTGATTGGACCCGACAACAAAGTCAGGTACGTGTACGACTGGTTATTTAGACCACGTAGACACGTTGCTAAGATTCTTGCAGAGATTTCCAAGGTATCCGGAGGACAGTAGATGTGGGAAGAACTGCTCATTGACTCCGGTTTGAATGAACGTGAAGTAAGGTCAATCCTAGTATTGGGTTCCAACCCAAAGATGAAGGCATCTGAACTAGCAAAAGAGCTAGGCACAACTAGACTAGATGCCTACAACAGTTTGTCACGATTGCAAGAAATGGGAATCGTAACCGTAACTGCCGACAGGCCAATGAGATTCTCCAGCATGAATGTTCACCAAGCTATTGAGCACATAATCGGTATGCGAAAACAACAACTAAATCGCTTGGTTGAGGGTTATGATGAAATTTCAAAAAACGTCACCAAGGAAACAAAGCCAACACAAACAACTCAAAGAAGTGCGGACGATCCACGTTTCGCCGTTCTGAAAGAAAGAGGAAACATCTACAGCCGATTAAAGAAAATGGCTGAAGATTCTGAAGAAAGACTAATTCTTCTCCTAGGACAATACGGTATCTTGCATCTTTGTAGAAACCCTGAAGCCCTTGAAGCAGTAAACAATGCTGCAGTGAGCGGCGTAGTGTGCCAAATAATTACTCACTTAGACAGAAGAACAATCCGATTTTTCAACGAACTTCACGACTCTATCGAAGTAAGGCATTCAGACGAATTGGAATCTCTAGGATTCGTAAAGGACGGTATTGAAGTCATTCAATATCTGAATATTGAAGACAACCCAGTTGGAAGAGGTAAGGATGATGCAGCGCTTATCATCGAGTCCCCAGCCTTTGCTGAGTCACATGTGAATCTAATCGACACAATCTGGGAATCTGCGGTAATGTTCGATACAGCCGTTGCAAGATATACTGACAACCAAATCAACGACCCTCTGAGACTTACAATTGGTGAAGGATCGTTCCTGAAGAATATCACTTCAGCATTAGGCATCGATGAGGAGTTGCCTGACGAGGACACCCCGTTCGATCCAGATGCATTCTTTGCAGCAGGAAATGAAGTCAACCAAGCTCGAAAGAAGTTAACAGAGGGCAAATTATCGAATCTGCAAGTACTGGGAATCGACATAGCTCTCATGTTGAGACAAATTGGTAATAGGATTGGCAGAGAGATCGCATTCTCATTGAGAAGTATAGAACATGACATAGAATTCTTGGATGAGATGATGGATTGGTGGGAGTATGCTGGATTGGGTCGTCTCGAATACGACGTAGACCCAAATTTCCATGTCAGAGTAGGACTAAATCACCCACCCGTTGATGACCCAGATGCGCTTCCAATGTGGGAGATGGACGACGGCATTATCGAGGGTGCATTATCTGCGAGATTTTCAAAGGATACACATGTAGCAATCCAGAGGGTAGAGGGAAGTGGAGTTTCAAACGACCTCTGGCATTACATCATACACAGACACACCTCGCATTCCACAGAACTCTCCGATTGAGGAAGTAAAACGGAAGTTAATATACTCACCAAGGATGTTACAAAACATGCGCTTGGGGACACTCATCAAGTTCGCTAAGGAACTAAGGGGAAAGAAACCTGTTGACATCGATAAGATTCAGTCCATGGGCTTGCTAGCAGTCAAACTAGGGCAGATTTGCGCACTCCGCCCTGACCTACTTGAGCCCGACAGATGTATCCAACTTCAAGAATTATACAGCCGGGCGCCAACTATTCCATCCGAGAATTTTGAGAAACTTCTCTCAAAGTATACCGATGACAATTTCCGCTCTGAGTTCAAACATATTGAGCCAGTCCCGTTCGCAGCAGCAAGTATCGGACAGATACACAGGGCTGAGTTGAATGATGGTAGCAAGGTAGTTATCAAAATCATAAAAGGAGATTTCAAGAAGTCCTTCGAACGTGACGTAAAGAGAATGAAAAGATGGATGAAAATGGGATTATTCTTCAACCCAAAACTCAAGAAAGTTGGCAATCCAATTGGTCTACTAAATCACATCGAAGACTACACTCTAAGAGAGTTGAACCTACTAAACGAAATCACAGGCAAAGAAAGGCTGGAAAGACTAGCTGCCGAGTATAGCGATAAATTCCCCATGCCAAAACTACGATTTCCAAAAATTTGGAAGAACCTTTCTAGCGAAAACGTGCTAGTAATGGAAGAAGTTGTGGAGCCCACTCTTGAATCGCACTTGAATTCCGGAACAATGGAATGGGAAGATCTCCTCCAATTGTTTAGAATTCATGGAGCATACATGTTTGGGATGGGTGTATTCCATGGAGATTTACACCCTGGAAACGCAATGATGAGCGACGATAAAAATTTCATTTTCATCGATACGGGAGCTATTTGTGAAGCACCAGAACACGTCAGAAAAGCACTGTTTGGATTCTTCTTTTTCCTAGCAAAAGGAGAATTGAAGAACGCTTTCGATGCAATGTTAACGATGGCTGACGTAGCACCAACTGGAAAGACCCTAGAAACATACTACGATTCCATGTTCGAATTGTATGATGGATTCGTTGGCACATCGGTAAGTGAGGTTTCACTCACCCAGCAGATGATGAAGACTGTGAAAGCTGCAGTTCTTGCAGGATGTTCTTTCGGCGATGAAGCATTCCCAATCATCCGTTCACTGATGTACATGGACGGCATGGTTCTGAAAGGACACCCAAATGTGGATTTAATTTCCTCAATGGGTCCATACCTAGATGAATTTGCTACATTAATCGACACATCTACGCTCTTAGAAAGGGCACCGATGAGTAGCAGAAAAGCAGTGGACAAAAACCCCTCTTTAATAAGTAAAACAACGGCGTGAAAACTATGAATAGCGAAAAACAACCATCAGTGGCAATTATTGGTGCAGGTCCAGGTGGCCTAGCTTCTGCATTGCTTCTTGCAAAATCTGGAGTGAAGGTAACTGTTTTTGAAAGGTCACAAAGAGTAGGAGGCAGAAACAAGGTCTTCGAAAAAGACGGTTTCAAGTATGATTTAGGACCTACATTCTTCCACTACCCAGAAGTAATTGAGGACATTTTCCAAGCGATTGGTCTCGACGCTCATGAAGAATTGAAGCTCAAGAAATTAGACATCAACTACAGACTTATCTTCGGCCAAGGTGGGATGCTTGATTGTACCAGCAACATCGACCAAATGGTAGAGAGAATTGCAGAATTGTCCGGAGAGAAGAACGCTCAAGGTTTCAAGAAATATCTAGAAGATAACAGATTGAAGCTGGACAAATCCAAGCAATGCCTTCAGGAGCCATGGTTCGGAGCCACCGACTTACTATCGAAGAGAGCAATGAGAGTTGCTGGTGTCCTAAGGCCACAGAGATCTGTTGCCAAAGACTTGATGAAAATCTTCGATGATGACAGATTGATGCTAGCAATGTCCTTCCAAACAAAATACTTGGGAATGTCGCCATTCAACTGTCCAAGTTTGTTCACAATGCTTGCATTCCTAGAGTACGAATATGGAATCTTCCATCCGATGGGAGGACTAGGTAGCGTCTCCGAAAGAATGGGACAAATAGCTAGAGACATGGGCGTGGAATTCAGAATGGGCGAGGCTGTTACCGAAGTCATAATGGATAAGAAAACAATCAAGGGTGTTGTAACTGAAAACGGGGAATTCTATGCTGACAAGGTTGTCATGAATGCTGATTTCGCACAAGGTATGACTTCCCTATTCCCTGACAATGTCAGAAAGAAGTGGTCAAACAAGAAAATTGACAACAAGAAGTATTCATGTTCAACATTCATGCTTTATCTTGGTGTTAACAGAACTTATGATGATCTACCACACCACCAAATCTACGCTTCAAAGGACTACGTTTCAAACTTAGAAGACATCGAAAAACACCACAGACTAACTTGGGACGACCCATCGGTCTACGTGCAAAACGCATGTGTCACAGACCCACAAATGGCGCCAGATGGTTGCTCAACTGTCTATGCACTTGTTCCTGTATCTCACATCCATGAAAACATCAATTGGGATGATGAGAAGGACCCATTCAGAAACAGAATAATTGACCAAATCGAGAATAAACTCGGCTTTGAAAACCTAAGAGAACACATTGTATCTGAACTAATCATCACTCCAGAAGACTGGGGAGAGCACTGTTACAGAGGTGCTGTATTCAACCTAGCACACGGACTAGACCAAATGCTGTGGAGAAGGCCAAAGAACGAGTTTGATGAAATCAAGAATCTGTACCTTGTTGGGGGAGGAACCCACCCAGGAAGTGGCCTGCCAGTCATTTACGAATCAGCAAGAATCAGTTCTAAGTTAATCTGTGACAGTTTTGGAATTAGACCGGACTGGAATGGTGTAGACACATGGTTTGAGAGTAGAAAGCGACGAACGAAGTCATCGAATTTAGTAACACCACAAAAATCCGAAATTACACCAGGCAGCCCAACCCAATCTTGAGGAATCGAAATGGAAATTCAGGTCATAGATGATGCATATTTGCAGTGCCAACAAATCTGCAAAAACGCATCAACCACATTCTACAGCTCATTCTCTGCATTGGGTTGGGAAAAGAGGAGAGCAGTCCATGCTGTTTACGCCCTATGCCGATGGGTGGATGATATCGTCGATGGAGATGAAGAACCAACCGTCGAAATCAGTGATGAACTTACTGAGCAGACCAAACAACGAGACTTAATGCTCAGAGAACTGCACTCAGGCAGCAAACCATCCAACCCGAAAGAGATCCACAATCAGAGACTCATGGCTCTAGTTTCAATTAGAAACAAATTGCACCAAGCGAAAGAAGGCAAAATCTCACCAAATGACGAGCCCGTATTTATCGCACTACAAGATGTATTTACCAAATTTTCAATCCGACTTCAGGACTTTGAAACAATAATCGAAGGAATGGAAGATGACTTATTCCCTGTAATGTGCAACACATGGGATGAACTACGGTCCTACTGTTACAAGGTCGCATCCGCAGTCGGATTAATTCTCATTGAGATATATGGATATGAAGATAGAGCTGCTAGATTACACGCTATCGACTTGGGAATTCAGATGCAGCTAATCAACGTGTTAAGAGATGTTTCTGAAGACTATGGAAGAGGTAGAATCTATCTTCCAAAAGACGTGTTGTCCTCCCATAACATCGATGTTGAAGATCTATCAAATCCAAACCTCCCACAAAATCCATCTTGGGCCTCCTTCATGAGAGAGTACCTTGAGGTTGTCAGGAGACACCAAACATCAGCAGTTCACTTATTCGAATATCTTGACCCACGGTCTCGAGTCCAACCAAGAATCATGCTAGACGCTTACACCAAGATTTTTGATGAAATAGTTAGACGCTCCGGGGATGTATTCTCCGCACCACTCAAACTTTCAGTTACATCAAAGATGTCACTTTGGATGAAAATCAACTACCTGAAAATTAGGGCAAAACTGAGTGCAGAATAGTAGGTGAGAACATGGAATGTAATATTGGAGCAGCAGGAAAAGCGGCACGGCTAAAACTCGGAATCGCGGCGGTTCTAGGAGGATTAATTCTTGCAGGAATAATCCTATCTGGACTGCTTGACGGAACTATTTGGTGGCTAGGTGTTGCCGGGGCAATCTTTGGTGGCGCTTTCGCAATATGGGAAGCTAGAGTTGGTTGGTGTATCGTAAGAGCAATCGGGTTCAAGACCCCATTGTGAATATTTCACTCCCACTCTATCGTACCAGGCGGCTTGTGAGTAATGTCGTAAACAACCCTGTTTACCGCACCTTTGACCGTGTTAGTAATTCTAGTGCTGATCTTAGCTAGTACGTCATGAGGAATCGTTGAGTATCTCGCAGACATACCGTCTAGGGATTGTACAGCGCGAACTACAACGGTTTCTCCGTATGCACGAACGTCACCGTGTACACCGACTGAGCGCACTGGGAGCAATGCTGCAAAGTACTGCCATGGAATTTCCATTTTGCCTTCAGCCGCTGCTGCCTCCAATTCCTCTTCGACGATAGCACAAGCCTCTCTAACTACGTGCACTCTTTCTTTAGTGAGTGGACCTAGGCACCTCACAGCAAGTCCCGGGCCAGGGAAAGGTTGGCGGTCTGCCACTCTAATTTCGAGTTCTCTTGCTAAGTCTCTGACTTCATCCTTGTACAAGTCACGTAGAGGTTCAACAACTTCTAGAGTCATGTCTTCAGGAAGTCCTCCAACGTTGTGGTGGCTCTTAATTGTGTCACGAACGCCACCACCTGACTCAATCCAGTCTGGTGCGATTGTGCCTTGAACTAGGTACTTTGCACCAACTTTGGCCTGTTCTTCTTCGAAAATTCTGATGAATAATTCACCGATGATTTTTCTCTTCCTCTCTGGGTCTGTAACATCAGCCAGGGCATCAAAGTAACGGTCCTCGGCAAATACTGTGGTCAAATTCAA
>DAYA01000059.1:10789-28763 GCA_002506705.1 Euryarchaeota archaeon UBA550 | reverse complement strand
CGAAGCGCGTGAAATACACTCATCGGTCGTTGCATTAGGTGATGGTGATAGGCTAGTATTAGGCGATGATTTGTCTCTCAGTCATTTAGTAAAACAAGAAGAAGGCTGGGCATAACAGAGTTGAGACAATTTGAAAACCGAGATGCATGTTTGCAGAAATATGAGTGGCCCT
Organism: Euryarchaeota archaeon UBA550; assembly: GCA_002506705.1. Lineage (GTDB taxonomy): Archaea > Thermoplasmatota > Poseidoniia > Poseidoniales > Poseidoniaceae > MGIIa-K1. Next base: position 28,591 of record DAYA01000059.1, on the reverse strand, counting down.
AGATTTCTGGTCATACTGCTTGCCGGCCTTCTCATCGCACCACTTGTAACTGCAACCGAAGGCAGGGCTCCTCCGCAATGTGCAGAATTCGATCTTTCAGATGTTGTAACCACAAGTTCAGGGGTTGCTGTAGACCCCGGTGCTTGTATCATTATCGACATTGGTGTCAGGAGTCATACTACAACTTTAGCGATTGACATCGAGGTACTTGACGATGCGATGGATGTGCTGATGTTCGACCAAAATTCGATTCAAACATATCAAAATGGTCAGAATTACCGTTCTTCATTCAATCAAGAAGCCACCTTTGAGTCGATGGTCGGCTCGCAATGGTTGGATTGGGCACCCCCTCAATCGATTAATCCTAAGAATTGGTACATTGTTTTCGACAACTCCGCACATGATGGTGATGAAGGAATGGGTGACCAGGGAGGTATGACTGCCCGATTCAAGATTCAATTAGCTCCTGCAAGCGTTGAAGATTATCCTCTAATACATGATACATTCAAGCTTGAGGCTGGAGAAAGAGTGAACCTCGTTGATTTCAATGTAGATTCAGGGACTGAATTGACATATTGGGTTCACCCACTGGCTGGTTCTGGGGACATTTTCATTCAATCAGACAACCAATTGGCAGGTGATTTGATTATTTCAGGCACCAACATCGACGACTTCGGTGGACAAGAAACGACTCAATTAGAATGGGAAATTTCAGAATTCTTGAATCTACAAAATCTGAATTTGATTGTAGAAGCAGGCTCGACAGGTGCGCATTTTACCCTGAAGGCTTGGTTCGACCCCATACTTGCACCGACAGTAACGGATTATGATAATTCGACAACAACAATCGGCGAAAAAATTACTCTCGATGCTAGCAATACACCAAACAGCTTGCAGCAAGTAAGGTCCCTATCTTGGGACTTTGACTCGGATGGATTAGAGGATGCTGTGGGGAATTTAGTAGAAGCCTCATGGAGTACCCCGGGAATGAAAAACGTAAACCTAACAGCAGAATCTCAGTCAGGAGCAGTTACTGTTACTACCTACCAAATTGAAGTTTTAGATGTCGTTTCTCCAACTGCTGTAATTACAGGAACAGGAGGCTCACTAGATCTCAATGGCGATAGGAGGTTACTCCGCCTATCCGACCTTATTCTTCAGGCGTCTAATTCAGATGATGACCACGCAATCGCTTCTGCATCTTGGAGTGTAGACGGTGAGCAGGCCTCATCAGCATCACAGTTCACAGTTAGTTGGTCTGAAATTGGAACTTACACTGTAACTTTGACAGTAACAGACCCTTCTGGAAACTCAGCTCAAACAAATACAACAATCGTCGTTTACGATGACACAGAACCTATTCTAGTAACCTCTAGTATCTCAGATATTTCAGAGGTAGAGATGGGTGAGAAAGTTGAATTCCAAGCCAAAGCTGCCGATGAATGGGATGATCAAGATGATTTACGATTCACTTGGGATTTGAATCTTGAAAGGGACAGCAACGGCGATGGTGATGCTACGAATGACCCTGACTTTGTCGGACCAAATCTGGAGATATCTTTCGATGAAGCCGGTAAAGCAAAATTCGCAGTAACAGTTTACGATCAATCAAATAATTCTGATTTTGAAATCTTTGAGGTATTGGTAACAGAGCCACCGAGCCAAACCGGTCTTTTCGCTATCATAGCGGTAGTTTTCGCAGTTATCATTGTAGTTTCAGGTGTTGTGCTATTCGGCTACAAAGGAGTACAGAGAAGACACGCAATTGAACTTCTAATGGTTCGTGGATTATCTCGTGATGAGGCAACCTCGAGAGTATACGAAATCTCGAGGAGTATCAAGTTACCAGCTTTTGCAAAGGCAGCACAGATGGCAGGAATCACAGATGGTGCTGAAGTAAAATCCGCTGCAGAACTCCAATCGGATGCGAAATCAGCCGAGTTCAATGCGATATATGGAGAATCGCAGAATACTGACCCAAACGCAGGTTTCAGACCAGCCCCTACCGTCAGGAGGGTAGACCCAGCATTGGCCGAAGCAGCCTTAGCAGCATTTGCAGATGAACCAGAAATGCCGGCTGTGGTCAACTCCTCGCCAAGTCCGTCTACTGGTAAAGTAAGAAGTGGAGGCGTAGCACTACCTCAACAGCAAACCCAGGCATCAAATCATAGTTTGAGTTCTCAATGTTCAGCATGTGGTAAACCGTTCAGCGTGCAAATTCCATCATCGGTTAGAAGTGCGGTCGTGGCATGTCCACATTGTGGAACTGACCAATTATTTGAACGCTGAAAACCATGAAACTCGCGCTCGCGATGGGGATGGTTTCATTTGGGTGTAGATAGCGTAATTGAAACGATGTCAGAATCAGGTGTGCGTCTGCTCCATCGCGGAGTCCCGCAGCCGCTTGATTCCAGCAAGGTAGCGATAATGCTTGTAATCGTTATGCTATTACCCATTTTCAGTCCAGTTTCTGCTGATGAATCAGTTGGAAGAGATGACTTCGGTGTCCTTGAAGCAATGGCAAATGCGCTAATCGAAGAGCGCGACTCGGGCGAGGACGATATTGCTAGGAATTCAGCGGAGGGAGTGCTGAGTGCACTGGAGGCTCGTGGCAGGGAGATTGCAGACGGAGATGCTCTCCTAGCAACAGACGGAGTAATTGGTGACATTACGATGCGTGAGACAGAACCTCTCACACCATCACATCCTCGACCGTATGTTTACTTGACCGACCCGGATTCACATCCTGATGGATGGCCTAACAATTTGTTAGACACACTATTCGAGTTGCCACCAGGATTCAACGATCCCCTTGCATTTGGGGCAAATACATACTCGCTGTATGTGAACTACACCGCGAGGAATAACGGGCCTCAGTATGAGGCATGGGATTACGGTACATTCACTGGTGACGTGCTTTCATTTGGAGACACCGGGCTATTCGAAAATGCGATTGATTTGGATGGCGATGGAGGAAATGACGTTTCAGTTGGCCTTTCCATCCTTGGGCTTGGAGTTCGAGGTGAAGGCTGGGATGTTGAGCTTAGTGACGGATTAATCCCAGTTGTTGAATCAATTTGGATTAGACCAAACTTCCAATGGCGAGTTCGCGTGCTGGATCATACCGACCCACTTTGGGATGATATGGCTAGCATGGAAGTTTCAATGATGAAGGGCGTAGCATACGACCTAACATTCACTGGAGACGGCGAATCTTACGCCCTTGTGATCGATTCTAGGTTTACACAACCCCCACATGATTTCCAAGTAAGGGTTGGACTTGACCAACTGACTCTGGATGTAACTGGTACATTCACAACCCTTGCTGATATTCTCAATATCTTTGCTGGAGGAGATGATTCTGGATTGGAAGTTACTTCAGTGTCAGCACCTTATGCAATTCTAATTTCAAACCCAAATAGAAACTCTGCAAACGAACAAACCGATTGTCAAGATTCTAGTTGGTATGACCCAATTGCAGACCATTCCGCAGAAAGTCGGGACCACAAGTGTGGGTATTCGGTAGGAATTGGTTATGTTCACTTCAAGGAACCAGATTTGGATGGATTTAGGCCATTAGATGAAATTGGATACATCGATGTTGGTCTACATCCCGTAGAGGGGGAAACGCAACTACCAGAAGAGCTGGATTTGGTCATTAGGAACGACAATGCAGGAGAGAACTCTTTCGATAATATCGAAATCTTCAGCGATACAGATGCTGACCTCTATTTCCATTACTTCGAGGACCGCTCGAAACACATAGAGGCTGGCGGTCAATTTGGTAACATCACAGATTCTCGTGGTTGGGTTAGGGATATGCCAAAGGGCACAATGCCTCAAGAAGAGATAGATGCTATTTTCACTCTGATTGGAGAAGCTCCGGGTTCTAGTAACCTCCCAGGACAGATGCCAAATAGACTATCTCTGATTATTTCTATCAAGAATTACACAGCCGATACGTCCACCAATGTTGCTGACCCTACATTGGTTCTAGACCCAAGCGATAACCGTTGGAACAGTCTTATTCTGATTGCGGGAACTGAAAGAATTACCAAATTAGAATACATTTCTACTTTCCAAAGACACGGTTACGCATCTGACGTTTCATCAATGGAGGTGGAGATTGTTGACCTCCCTGAAGTCGTGGCAATATTCGGGACTTTTGAGATTCCAACATCAAACCGAGTTAGAGTAGAGTTCGGGACAGCACCAGATTTGTTGAGTGAGGTTCTCGATAACGTAGTGTTAAACTTGGTTGAAATAATTCTCGACCTTGGGACGATTCTCAACGGATTGCCTGAGGCTATTGTAGGCACAGCAGGAGAATCCAGCGGTGAAATATTCCTACAATGCTACAATCAAGTTAGAGAAACTTGGTCCGACGGAAAAACTCGTTCTGAATCGATGGTACAAGGTGTAAAATTGGCTATTGGTAGCAGCCCTCATCCGGTAATGGATACCAATCACATTTTACTTTCAGAGGACTTAGATTACACAGACCAAAACGGAAACGTCGACGGTAAATATGGCCGAGTTAACCCCCCTCTTGTTCCTGTTGGAATCAGTTTGATGGTAACCGATATTTCTGGAGCGTCTTATTCATATGACCAAGATACAGACTTGCGGACGATTTCGATTACCGGTAGTTCTGGTGATGAACTGATCATAGGTCACATGCGTCATTTCTCAAATTCTACAGATGGTGACGTACGACAATTTGCATCGATTTCCAACCGTCCATCTAACCTAACAATTGCTCAACAAGGCTCACAAATCACGTATACTGCATCAGAAGAGATTGGTACTATAACTTACAGTGGTGAGGGGGATGGTCAATACAATGCGCTTCGATTGAACGGACTTCCTTCACAATTTGAACTTGAATTAGGCGACACTCTTGCAATGTCTGCCCCCGACGGTATCGGTTCGATTGAAGTGCAAATCTCCAACGCTTCAGTTCCACTTACCATGGATGATGACCATGCTAGATTCTGGATCGACCAAGTTTCTGGACAGGCTAGTATGTCTCTTCGCCTGTCAAATCTGACATCGATTACATTGAATCCTCCCGAGGAACCCGGTGCATTAGGGTCAAGAGGCAACAGCGAACTTGTGATGAACCGAACAGGCTCCTCACCGTTCAGCGTACTGCTTGAAGATGTAAGCGAAAGGGATGATAAATTCCTTGGCCTCTCGGGCAGGATCCATCTTGACCCTCTACCTGCTAACGTTACACTATCTCTTCCATCCTCTGAAAATTCCGATATGATTACAATCCCTGAATTTGGAGACGCAGACGGAATCCTTGCTCTATCCTTTTTCCTGTCTGGAATGATTGACTTTGGCTCTTCAGTAAACGACTTTGCTGTGGAGAGCATGGTAAATTTGGGAGACGCTTCAAACATACAAAGCAACTTGAGTTTGGGTCTTAACTTGCGCACAGGGGAAGAATTTGACCTCACTCTTGATGTCAGCAAAGGTAAGAACGTACCAAATGAACCAGAGTGGGTCCACGGAATATCTGGAGAGGTTCTCGAGGTAACTGAATTGATTTTCAATTACAGTAGAATGCCAGAGTTTACAGAAAGTTCGCGCCTCACTGTATCACAGGCATTAGAGGACTTCGAGATATCAGAAGAAGAAAAAGCAGAGGTGATTCAAGTCGCAGAATGGGCAGGAATTACCGAAGCAGCCGCTCTCATTGAGGCCTTAGCAGATGGTTACATTTCACCAAGAGAAATGAGTTTACTAAACACAGAAACTCTTGAGGAAGAAGGGATTACGTTTGACCAAAGAAGGTCATGGCACAGCAGGATTTGGATGCCTCAACTTCCCGCTGGTGAAATCAAGCTCGGCTACAAAGTAGAAATCGAGAACGATATCCCGACCTTCCAAATAGAAGCATCTCTGAAAGAATATACTCCATTCAGACCAGTCTTAACGATTCAGCTGAACGGTCTTTCTCGTGCAGATTCTCTCATTGTTTTGACAGGACTCGACATTAATGTGAAGAGAGATGTTACATTGAACGCCACTATCTCAACCCAGTCAGACCTACTGATTCCTAGAACCACTATCGACATGACATACGATTTGGGGGAACGCCTCGAGCATGCGAGAATTCTACAGTTAGACAGACTGCGTGGAATAAGAACGGAAATGATGATGTTTAATGCACCAGCAGCAGTTGACCAACTCTACGCAAAAGTTGGAGACATTTTGCAAGCAGACTTGATAGTTCCTCCAGAGGATAGAATCGGAATTAATTCAGCAGACTCTATGATGTTACAGCAACTAAGAAAGATAGACGGTCTATGGTGGCCTGCTACGATGTTTATCAGAGATGTTCCTGGAGAAATGCACCTGAAGGCTGCGCCAGCAAACAATTTTGACATAAATGAAGAACAGTCATTCCAGGGAATGTTCGAAATGGATTATTCTTCAAATAGCGATGATATGGATTTATTCATTGAAACTAAAGGTAAGGCACAGAACATCAGGGGTGACAACCTGATGTTAGCAGAAAACCTTCCGGATAGATTCGTGATGGGAGTAACCGAGGATTATGGAGCGAGTATTTCTGCTTCAGGAAACGGTGTGGAAAAACTGTACATTAGGAGAAGTAACTCGGTAATACAAGATGGTGTAGAGATAATCTCTGCTGAATTAGTAGGTGAAAATCTACAAGGAGCAGAAGTTCACATCCACCGTCCTCTAGGATATCCTGTGATTATTGTAGACGGAATTACAGGAGGTAGAATTGTAGCTACATCACATACTGAGGTCGATGTTCTTGGCCTAGACATAGATGCGAGAGGTGTTCTACTCGATGCACAATTTACTGGCGGAATACCTACAGCATCTAGTGTTGGAGTAAACGGTGTAGTAACCGATTTATCTCTGATTAGTAGTTTGACGGGTGGAGAAATAGAGACTACCCACATAATGATTGGAGATCCGTTCTCCTCATTCGTAGCGACAGCGATAGCGATGGTGACAGGATGAGTGAAGAATACGACGAGGAAATGGAGGAAGAACTCCATGAGCGTTCACAAGAAATAGGTGAATTCGTCGTCGAATTAACAGAAAAAATACATCCATTGCGAGTAGCACTCGCTGGAGTGATTCTGATTATTTTACTCGGTGCATTGGCATCTACATGGTATTGGGTGATTCCAAGAGACGATGTCGAAATCGATATCCTCTATCTCCAAAGAAATGGGCATGTTGTATTAGCGGAGCTCACTAACGATGGTAGCAGAGAAATCAGGGACGTCACACTGACAATTGATTTCGTTGACCAGGAGATGACGGTTTTAGATAGCCTAACGGTTACTTTTGATTCAATACCCAGTCTCACAAGCGTTTCGGGAGACAAGATGGAATTGGATTTGCGTGGATATTCTGTTTGGGAAGAATATACGATACAAGTTCAAATTGAATGGACCGACTTCAGAGGTTCAGAAAATCAAGAACAATTCATCCATGTTGTATCGGAACAAGTTACCGCAAAATTCCATAATGACTGCGAGGAAGTAACGTGGTTCTTTTGAGGCTAGTTTAGGCAACTCCTAAAACGAACTTTCCACGCCAAGAGAATGTGCGTAGAGCCTTCTTACTGCTCGTAATATTCCTCTTATCGGGAATACCGGTTGTCAATCAATCGGAACAGATACCTGATGAAGCGGGTATTGAGTGGGTAAAATTTGAGCTACCTGAAGACTCTATCCGCAATTTCGTAGGCCAATTGGACAGTTCTCAATCCCTGGAAGATAGACCTTTAATTGCACACTCAAGGTTAGGAATTCATGATTCATCAGGAATATTGTTTGAACAAGAAATCCCTGAGGAATTACTCACATCTAGGCCTGATTTGAGATTGGTTCTAGTTTCCACCGATTTCAGATTCGCCGAGGTTAGAGCAGATGTCTCCGAACAAAATGGAGTTGAAGTTAGGGAATACATAGCTCCCTCTGGATTACTCGTCCAGGGTACACAAGCGGGCCTAGCACGTCTTACCCATGTTACTGGAGTAGCCTCTGTACAACAGGTGCCCTTGGCAATGGTTGTTGATTATTCAATGATGAATGCTGAACAGTCCACTCCCGTAAGAATAGAATCTTGGCGCGCAGATGCATTACTTCCCGGAGTTGATATCTCCGACAATTGGGGCATGCGCTTACATCAAGAATTGGACAGTGTTGCAAATAGTTTCCTTTCAGACTCAAATTTTGCTGAAACCGGAAGATACGATGGGTCAACCTCGTCCTCGATCGCAACCATTGCAGCAGAGCCATCCATTGCTTGGATTGGAAGTCAGCCGAGCCTGACAATTTGGAATGACCAAGCCCGTAATCACATGAACATTAACGCAATGAAGCAGTACTACACAACCGACTTGGATGGTTCTGGTCAAATTGTTGCGGTTGCTGATTCTGGAATTGATGAAGACCACGGTGATTTTGGAACTAGAATCATTGGCAACGTCGACGTAATCGGCGACGGCTCTACTGCGGACGCCCATTCGGGACATGGAACTCACGTCGCTTGTACTGTTCTGGGAGACGGAAGTAGGGGTGGCTATGCGGGAGTTGCTCCTGAGGCTGAACTATATTTCCAAGCAATGGAGAATGATAACAATGGAAATTTCCAATGGTCAAGTATCAACAACATGCTGAACACTGCTTACAACAACGGCGCTAGAACTCACACCAATTCTTGGGGCTCAGAGTCGAGTTCGGAATGGGGAGTCTATACATCATCATCTGAGGATGTGGATGACAGAGCAAGATACTACGACCAATTTTACAGCGGTAGAGAAGGCCTGACAATTCTCTTCGCTGCTGGAAATGACGGGCCAGGTTCTGACACAATCGGTTCACCAGCAACCGCTAAGAATTTACTAGCGGTTGGTAACTCACAAAACCGTTACACCGGGGCACCAAACAGTATCATGGATGGTTCTAGTCGTGGCCCTGTAGATGATGGCAGAATCAAGCCTGACGTCATTGCACCAGGCGGCTACGTTCGCTCTTGTAAGGCACAAGAAGCAACAGACACCGGTGGTGCTACATGGACCAGCACCTGGTACATGGAATACACTGGAACTAGTATGGCAACACCAAATGCCGCTGGAACTGCGGCTCTGATTAGAGAATATATCACGGAAGTTGCTCAAAGACCGGAGCCACAAGGCGCCCTTGTCAAGGCACTGATGATATTGGGTGCAAGGGATGTTGGCGTTCGAGACATCCCCAACAATGACGAAGGTTGGGGAAGAATAGATCTCAAGGGAACACTCGCACCAAATAATGGAAGAGGAATATGGGTAGATGACCGCTCTATCCTGTCTTCGACTGGTAACTCCAAGAGTTATTCATTCAACGTCACAACCCCTGGACAACCGTTCAAGGCAGTAATTGCATGGTCCGATGAGAGAGGTTCTAGGTTCTCCAGTACCCAATTGGTAAACAATCTCAATTTGCTGGTAACAACTCCGAGTGGAGTTGAATACAAAGGAAATGAATTCTCCCAAGGAAGGTCGATTCAAGGGGGTACGCACGATTCCCTGAACAACGTGGAGGTTGTTTTAGTCGACTCTGCAGAAGCAGGATTGTGGACTGTCAAAGTAACCGATGCTAGCCATAACGGTGGAAGAGCTCAGCCTTACGCAGTGGCAGTATCAGGCGTAGGAGTAAATGACCTCCGCCCAGACCCTTCCCCAATTGTTACATCATTTTCAACGGATATTGCTATCCCTCAGGTTGGCGATGAAGTACTAATTGAGATGGAGGTCTCAAACCTTGGAAATGTTGAGGCAGAAAATGTCGAGGTGATTTTCCAAGAAGAGGGAATTTTTGTTGATTCTCAAACTTTCAATCTTGGCCCCGGCGGCTCAAAAATTCTGTTTTGGGATTGGGAGCCGCAAAACGCTGGTGCACGAACTCTTTCTTTCCTGGTTGATGCAAGCGATACGATAGACGAAATCAATGAGGCAAATAATCGAATGGACGTAATAGTAAACGTGACAACTCCGGGTGTAAGAATCGAATCTGAAATGGCTACATCGACCCTATCTGACATTAATGCGACAACTTCGTCTTGGCAGGTCACTCTAATCAATACAGCATTGCTGAGTACTAATGCATCAATTTCAGCAACAGGGGTTTCAAGTCCAAGCAATTCACCTATCTCGTGGTATGTTGGGCTTGACCAATCCAACTTCATGCTTGAAGGTCAAGAAGGGGCTCAAATCAATGTGACTTTGGTCCACCCAAGCGGTCCAGACCCGGGAATTTACAAAATCGAATTACTGGGTTATGACGAGGATAATGATGTCAGCAGTCCTTTCACGTTATTGCTAGATGTGCCGGTTTTGTCACAGACACGTCTTGAATTCGACTACACTACTATCCCTGTTCATCCTACTGAGGTTACATCCGTTGATTTTAGACTGTTTAATCTTGGAAATGGGGACATTGGCTACGACCTGTTTTTGGAATCTCCACCAGGTTGGTACGCTGGTTTTGATGATTTATCTGCACAGGGTGGTGCAAATTCTGGTTCAACCGGTCTTATGCTTGAAGATGGACAAATGAATATCGGAATTTCATTTACCCCGCCTCAAGTAATGACTCTAGCCGGCGCTGAAATGACAGTGATTTTACGAGTTGTATCACAAAGTGAGGAATCTAGAATGATGCAATACGAACTTCCTCTTGTGGTCGAAGAAGTGCTGGAACTAACAGTAGATCTGGAGTCATCGTTCTCCACTGTTATTCCAGGTAATTCACTATCGCTTCAATATACAATTGAGAATGTGGGCAACACAGACTTGGATCTGAGCCCGAGGATGCAATTACCTCAAGGTTGGAGTCAAAATTCAGTTCTTGATGACTTGACATTAGGCTGGACTCAGTCTCAGAATTTCATTATCTCTGTAACCGCTGATGCGGATGCGAGAAGCGGCCAAATAACCTTCATTCTAGATTCGAATCAAGAATCTTGGAGCCACTCTGAAACAGTCGAAGTCCTCGTCCTACCTGACCCGGTTCTAACATTTACATCCGTTGAAATTGCAGGTGAAACTTGGACAAATATATTCGGTCCGGGGCAACATCCTGTCGGAGTTCCTATCAACTACACGTGGATTGTTGAAAACAGAGAAAACTCTCCTTGGACTCCTTCGATTGTATTGCAGAAAGATAGCATACTGCTGGGCGATTGTACTTCTCTAGATGAAGTAAACAAGGGCGATTTGAAAGCACTGACCTGCACCATCATAATCACAGGAAATGCAGACCCTTCCTCAGAACCACAATTCAACGTCGTATTGTCCGGGAATTCCGTGAGTGTAAACAAGTCGGTATCGATGCTTGTGGCATCCACAAAGGAAGTCACTTGGGAAATAGAAGGGACCACTACACTTCAAACCGGAGAATCCTCTTCAATTGAAGTTACGATTACTAACACCGGGAACTCGCTTGTATCAGGGGCCATAAAAGCCACTCCTCCAAGCGGCTGGAGCGTTTCAATTGACGGTAGTGAATCGTTGAACTTACAAGCTGGGCAATCCCAACTGATTAGGTTAGAAGTCACTCCAAATCAACCCGGAAAGGGTACGATTTCACTATCAATTTCCGGAGCGAGTGCTGTAACAAATTCGAATACCGCAATCGATCTGAATAGCGAAGGAGAAACCACCTCAGATTCTAATTCGGTTGTTGAGACATTGTTTTGGGCAGTTTGGATTATCATTCCAATCTTGGCAATAGTTGGATTAGTCCTAGTTCGAAAGAAATCATCCATCCAACCAAAATCTGGAAATTTTGCTAACCATTATCAGAATTCTCAACCACAAACTCAGGTAACACCGTGCTTCTCTTGCAGACAACCAATCCTAACCTGGATGAGGGGCTGTCCTGCATGTGGAGCAAGATATCATCCAACCTGCAATGTAGCAAATTGTACCAATTGCGGTGCGGAATCATCCTCTTTTGTAAATACAGAATGATTTGAGCATCTGTCCATAGCCTTTTACTGTGACCACCTCGACCGGGGTTCATGGAACCCCGCAGAAAAGACCCGAAAGCCGGTAAAGGCATCACCAGTATTTTCCTGGTCTCATTGATGCTATTTTCACTGGTTCCAGCATTAGCAACTCCTGTTGTTGCAGACGATTCCGGAAGAGATGCAAATATCAGATTGACAATTTCTCCAAGTGCACAAACTGTGAACCCCGGCGAAACTGCAGAGTACACAGTCCGCGTTTACAACGATGGGGCAAATCCGGTTTCAGTAAATCTTGCAGCTAATAATGAGCAGGACTGCACAGGATTTTCTGCCGCAATTGGTCAAATAGGGCAGCCTATTGAATCAGGTGACAATGCTGAAACATTCCTCAATGTCACACTTGCACAAAACGCTGAGGGTTCATGTATCACTACAGTTAATGCAAATGCCAACGAACAACCAACTCCTCCTGATCAACCAGGCGCACCTGCACAAAAATCAGCAGATGTTGAAACTACATCTGGAGATGGCTCCGGTTCTACACTGTTTGGAGTAGAACTTACCGTCGACGCTCCAGTAAACCCAACATGGAACGGTGAAGACGAAATCACTTGGGATGTGGAGGTAGAGAACACTGGTCGTGTCCAAGAGACCGTTGAACTGACCGTAGACCCACGGAGTGGCAGTGGCTGCAAGTCTGATGGAAGTTTGAGCATTGATGTAAGCCCTAGCTCAGTCCAAATCGACAATGGGTCTTCTGAATGGGTTACAGTAACAGTTCAAGTCCCCGAAGGTAAAGAAAGCGACAAATACTGCTGGGAAATTGAAGGCGTGGTAACAAATGACCAGAATCCAAACGGTAGCGCTTCCGATGTTGAAGAATTCAGTTTGTTTATTCCCGAACTGAAAAAGTGCGACGTCACTCTATCAAAGTCAAGTCTAAGCCTTGAGCCTGGAGAAACAGGAACTTTGCTAGCGACATTCTCAAATGAAGGAAATACGGACTGGCAAATCAATGTCGGGTTCAATGGAAGCAAATCAAGCTGGGCAGGTGTTGATGGTGCATCCAGTGGTATGCTAAACTATGATAGTGGCAATGGAGAAAAGGAATTCACAATAGAGATAACACCTGATGATTCTGTAGAAGCCAATTCCCAGAATTCATTTTACATCGAGGGTAAGGATGGCAACTTCTGGAAATGCAGAGGCGAAGTTACTGTTACTGTCGGTCAGTCAAGAGGTGCAACAATCTCTCTGGGCAATACAGGAATTTACGACATTCCGCCAGGTCAAGACAGAAGCACAACGCTTACAGTAACCAACACAGGGAATGGTCCAGATACCTTCAGAGTAGCAGCATCTTCTTTGCCCGCAGGCTGGTCGGTTACTCTCGAATCTTCAACAATTTCCACACAGTCTAGGTTCAACAACGCAGAGAAATCCGGAACGATCGACGTCACAATTTCTCTTCCACTCGATGCTCTAGCAACAGAAGAGGTCACGATAGTCTTCTCTGTATTACCCCAATCAAGTGGTGGAGCTTATGACACCGCTGAACTAGTTGCAACTGTCAAGGCAGTTCATGCAATGAGCGGAGAGACACCTGCGGACGACCAAACAGGTCGCTCAGATACAACAGTTCAATTCCCAATTGTTGTCAACAATGATGGAAATACATTGGACAGATTTAGGTTCTCTGTGATTTCTCAAACAGCACAACCTGCTTGGGGCAAGCATTTCGAAACAGAAGATGGTACTATAGCAACTGAAGTCGATATTCCAGCAAGAGGTACAATCACAATGTATCTCGTTGTATCAATAGATGGTGAAGAGGAATTAGAAAGCACTAGATTAACCGTTAGAGTCACAAATCTTGGAGACAACAATAACGGAGATTCTGACGAAAATGGTGTCCCTGATAACCAGCTTGAGTTCATGTTTAGGGCGATTCTGTCTGACAGAGATTTCGCAATGGACGTAATCATCATGAATAATGCAGATGACTTGTCCAGAAATGAAGTCCTGATTCTGCCACCTGGTGGCACTCAATCCTTCGATCTCAAAGTAACCAACACCGGTGATTTGACAGATGAAGCAATATTTGACTTCAGTGGACTAACTGGAATTGCAAGCCGCGAATTAATCTACAGAGGTATGCCTGTTGAAGGGCCGATTACCATTCCAAAGGGGTGGGGAGCGTTCAATGAAACCACTGGCACGTTCTACTACGATGGTAATTCTCCTTTACTGGGCTCTACAGAAGACAAGATTTTCGAGAAGATAGTAGACAATGGAATAGTAGATTCTCACGTTCCAATGCCATTCTATGCAATAATTACTCTGGAAATTGAAGTCAACAACGGTGCTGAGAATGGTGATGGTGGTTTGCTAGAATTAGTAGTGACTTCTGTATCTAATGCTGCTAACCGTAGTGGTAAAGTGACATTTTCACTGTCTGTTGAGACTGTACTTGATGCTGAATTAATCGTCCTAGGTGATGATGAGAAAGATGTCACATTTGGCCAAATAGGTAAGTCTCCTCGCTTTGAAGTAGACGTCATGAACACCGGAAATATCGAATCGGAATTCAAAATATTCTCCAGCGTTGGAGTAAGAGGCTGGAACGTCATTCTAGGTTACGAATCTGGCGCAGAATGCCAAGACAAAGGCGATCACATAATTTGCATGATTCCAGCAGGAGAAACGGTTCAAATTACAGCTAAAGTAAACCCACCAGGAGGAGAGACAGCCGAAGTTGAGGATGTCTTCACATTCACATTATCAGTTGAGCCAACGGAAATTGGATTAGCCGGTAGGGAGAACATCAAGTTGACTGTCAATGGCGAACCTGAGCAATTCGCACTCAATTCACTAATCACTCCGAACGTTCTCTACGGAATCGGTGCTTTGGTTCTAATTGGCTTTGCATCCTTAATCTTGAGAAGACGTAAATGACCCCTACGGGGTCAGCCTTTTCAGGCTAGGAAATTTCGACTGAGTTAGACAACGCTTATGGACGGATGTCGAGTGGGCTGGACAAGAGAGTGTCAACTCTCTTAGTTGGTGGCACAGTTGGTCGGCGCAGAAACGGTTACAGGCACCTATCTTTCGATGTTGTGGATGACCCTAATTGGCATAGGTATGCCACTTGGTGCATTCATCACTCAGTACTTCGTTATGCCTAAGGTTGATTCCTCTAGGCCACACATGACAAAATCATGGTTGATGGAAGGATATGAGCGTGACCACAGTCTGTACCCTCGCCGCCTTTCTACCTACGAATGTGGTTCAGAACCAGTCGGTGAAGCGATGATTCAATTCCACTTCCAATACTATTGGTATGCGATTATTTTCTTGGTATTCGATGTTGCATTCATGTTCATGGCTTTGGGAGGATTACTGGCAATGGATGCTACAGAATCCTCAACTGCAGACCCTATTGCAACGGTTGGAACAGAAATGATTGTTCTAATC
Source organism: Euryarchaeota archaeon UBA550 (assembly GCA_002506705.1). Classification (GTDB taxonomy): domain Archaea; phylum Thermoplasmatota; class Poseidoniia; order Poseidoniales; family Poseidoniaceae; genus MGIIa-K1. The sequence continues at coordinate 13,102 of DAYA01000059.1, read as the reverse complement.
GTGTTCTTTGCAACAATGACTCTAGGAGTCTGGCACGTATTCAGAAAGCGAGGTCGAATTTACATCTGAGGTGATATGATGAGCGATAATGGAGAGAATTATACTACGTTCAACAGCAGAACACTTGTCGAAATTGTTGGGGACGTTACCGATGAAGCGCTTAAGGCAACCAAGATCAAGCAATTATTGAGCGTTCTTGCAGGACGATTCTTCAACTGGGCTGGCCGCAAGTCGCTGTTCACACTCCACCTTGGAATCAAGTGCTGCGCAATCGAAATGGCCGCTTCAGCAACCCCTAGGTTCGATGGTGACCGTTTCGGTGTACTATTCCGCTCGAGCCCACGTCAGTCTGACGTATTGCTTGTGAATGGGCCGATTTCAAAGAAATTCGCCGACCCAATCGTTAGGCTATGGGAGCAAATGCCAGAGCCAAAATACTGCATTGCAATGGGCGAATGTGCAATTTCCGGCGGCCCATACTATCAGTCTTACAACATCCTAGAAGGGGTTGACACAGTCATTCCTGTGGACGTTTACATTCCAGGATGCCCACCTCGTCCAGAGGCGTTAATCGATGGATTTGGAAAACTTCGTGAGAAGATTATCCGTATCGGTGGAGCACCTTCATCTGGCCGCGACGGCGACAAGCCAATCATCGTAGGAGAGGACTGAAATGGGTACGACCATTACCAAAGAGCAGAACACTGCAGCAGCGCAAGCCGCTGCGGATAACCTCGCAGAGCGATTCGCAGATGCTGGTATGACTATCGAAATCATAGCTCACTCTGCAGGCAAGAAATTTGATTTTGTCAGAATCACATGCTCTCCTGACCAATGGAGAGCAGTCGCTAAGCACCTGAAGCACGACCTGGATGTGAATCACTGTGCAATGGTAACAGGCACCCACTACCCTGATGGAGGGGCCGACAGAGGCTGGGAGGTTGCTTACCACTTACACAGATGGCCAATCAAGAACGTGGAAGCACACACAATGACTGTCCACAAAGGAGAATCACTAGAAGGCGCTGACATTCCAATGGAGTTTGAAATTTTCATCCCATTGGCAGCAGGAGATTCACCTTCAGTTCCTTCAGTTCAGGACATCTGGGTCGGAGCAGATTGGAACGAGAAAGAAACATGGGATTTGGTCGGAATTGATTTCGAAGGTCATGAAAACATGCACAGAGTGCTAAACCCACACGATTCACCAACCGGTTTCCACCCTCTTCAGAGACAACACAAAATTCGCTATCACGATTTCAATGAAATGTATGATGATCCGCAAGGATTTGACCGAAAACCGGTGGACGAGGGCCGCGTAAAGTGAGGTGTTATTATGGCAGAAATGTGGATTACAATGGGGCCTCAACACCCAATGACACACGGCTTGTGGACTCTACGTGTAAAAGTAGACGGAGAAACAGTCACCGACACTGAAGCAGAATTAGGATACATCCACCGTGGTGTAGAGAAAATCTGTGAATCAAGAGACTTCACACAAATCACTCCTTACTGTGACAGACTTTGCTATGTAAGCGCAATGACTTGGGCTCATTCCTATGTTATGGCTGCAGAAGATTTACTTGAAGCAGAAGTGCCAGAGCGAGCAGAGTACATCCGCTTGATGGCGGCTGAAGTTCAGAGGCTAGCAAGCCACTTGATGTGGCTAGGTGCATTCGGTCCTGACATTGGAAATCTGACCCTGATGACTTGGTGTCTACGTGACAGAGAGATGTTCCTAGATTTGCTACAAGAACTAGGTGGTTCTCGTATGCACTACAACTATCCAAGAGTGGGCGGTGTGAAGAGAGACATACCAATCGGTTGGGCGAACAGGCTCAAGGCAAAGGTCAAGTTATTCGAAAACAGAATCAAAGAATACGAAATGTTGCTAGACGAGTCAACAATTTGGCTAGTTAGGCTACAAGGTGTAGGTTATGCAACAGCCGAAGATCAAATCGACGCTGGCGTAACAGGTCCAAACATTCGTGCTGCTGGAGTTAACGCAGATGCAAGATGGACAAATCCGTACTCAGTATATGACCAAGTGGACTGGGAGCCTGCGGTCGAAAAGCCAACCAGCGTCAAGGGAGCAGATTGTTACGACCGATACAGAGTCAGAATGGAAGAAATGCGACAGTCATGCCGCATGTTGCTAGACGCAATCGAGAAGATTCCAGGTGGTGCGAACACCCATTACCAGCCAGGCGATGAGATGCTAATCACCAAAGCACCAACACGCGCTCCTGAAGGAGCAACAGGTTTCAGCACCTATGAATGTACTAGAGGAGTTTCAAACTTTTACTTGCAAGG
>DAYA01000059.1:0-10386 GCA_002506705.1 Euryarchaeota archaeon UBA550 | reverse complement strand
ATTCCATACGTTGCAAAGACTATGATTGGATACAAGGTTGCTGACATCCCAGCGATCATGGGTAGTTTCGACCCATGTATCGGGGAGACTGACCGCTGAGGTGATTACCATGGATGACTGGCTACAACTCCACGACCTTGTATACGACAAAACTCGAGATATTTTCTCTAGTCTTCTTGACGGAACATTCCTTGAATCTTCATCAAACGATATTGCATTCTTCGTCTTCACCTTGGTGACTTGTTTGGTCACATTTGGTGGAATTATGCTCTCCATGTTCATGATTTTGTGGATTGAGAGGAAATTCTACGCACGTGTCAACGATCGTCGTGGTGCTACAACCGCTCTTCGCTCGCTTTGGGTTGGAGAAAATGGAGTAACTGCTGGCGAATGGTGGAATATGCTTCCTTATGGAATCGGTAAGCCAATTGGAGCGGTCAACAAGTGGTTAAACAAAGTAGCAGGCAACAAAGGCCACGAACAAGAAATGGTCAACAGAGTTGGAAACAGGTCATGGTATGGTGTAACCATCTTCCCTGGTTTCTTCCAAAACATCGCTGACGGAATGAAGTTCCTTACCAAGGAGCACATGGTTCCATCAAGAGCTGACAAAGTAATCTTCGAGTTGGCACCTTTCCTAGTAATCTCCTCAACAATCATGATTCTTGGTATGATTCCACTATCCAGCGGAATTTACGGAGCGAACCCAGAACTTTCCGTTCTATTCGCATTCGCAATCTTCGGTATCGCTCCACTTGGAGTCTTCTTTGCAGGATGGTCATCTAACAACAAGTATACTCTACTTGGTGGTATAAGAAGCGCAGCCCAGTTAACTGCATACGAAATCCCACTTCTACTTTCAATTCTGGGAGTTTGTGTTATGGCAGGTTCATTCAACTTCCTTGAAATAATTCACTTCCAACACTCTTCAGGCGCATGGCTATTCTTCTTGATGCCACTCGGGGGTGTCTTGTTCTTGGTAAGCATGATTGCTGAAGTAGAGAGAATTCCTTTCGATATGCCAGAAGCAGAAGCTGAACTTGTAGAAGGCTGGTGGACTGAATACGGTGGAATGAGATTTGGCCTCCTATTCGCTGCTGAGTACATGCGTGTGTACGCAGCAAGTATCCTATTCGCTCACTTCTTCATGGGTGGATGGCATGCACCATTTGCAGGCACAATCGGCGCATTACCATACATCGGAGAGGCTTACTTGGCGATTCCTGGAATCATCTGGACTCTGCTAAAGGCTTGGTTCATCTTCACAGTAGTATTCGTTTGGGCAAGAACTGCTCTGCCAAGAATTAGGACTGACCAAATTCTAGAATTCGGTTGGAGAATGCTCCTTCCTCTTGCAGTTCTACAAGTCGTCCTATCGATGGTTTACCGCCTTTACTTCTTCGATGCTAGTGCGCTAGACTTCGAAAACGGCGGCTGGGCTTGGGACCTAACTATTCTTGAATTCACAATCCCATGGGGATTACCAATCCTAACTACAGGGTTCTGGTTGGTGGTTTTCGTGGTCTTGATGAATGATGAAAACATCGAAGAGAATGAGGAAAGAATGTACCACATTCGAACGATGACACCTGCGGGAACGCACACAGCAGGACAGGAGTGAGGTGATAATATGGCATCGCATCCACATGGTAAACCAAATTTCAGAAATCTATTCTGGTACCCGTTTAAGATAACTGGATTGACCGTTTTGAGAACTTACGAGTTCATCGGAAAGAGATTCTCAAGCGGTTATCACAACACAACTCACCCTGAGTTCATTGACGATGGAGACATTGCACGTGCTGAAAAGACCAAGCACATCAACGATATTACCCAACACCACTACACTCCAGATCGCTCTGGAACTGACTTGACTCCAACAATTTGGAAGCCGCAAACCGTCAATTATCCGTACGAGCGCTTGGAAGAAATCGAACCTTGGTTGTTCGTTCCAGGTAATTTCAACGGAAGAATCGGTGTTATCTGGGAAACATGTACTGCATGTAAGATGTGTGTAAACATCTGTCCAAACTCCTGTCTTCACATGACTACCGAACTGCGCGTTGACGTTCTTGACAGTGCAGAAGGAGAGTGGGAAGGCTATGGGGCTGAACTCGAAGTAGGAAAGTTCGCTGCTGTTGAGAAGCCTGAAGTCACTGCGACCATGGATTCCTTCAACCTAGCAACCGCTCACACCGATGCTCCTGACGAATGGAGATTTGGAGAAGTCCTAGACCTGTCGGGAGACAGTGCCCGCATGCGCTGGAATGACACCGGCGAAGTTGACAATGTTCCATTAGAGTCTCTGTACCCAGCAGATGACCAAATCGTCTCAGGAAGAATCGACCTTGGCCGCTGTATGTTCTGCGGTCTATGTATGGAAGCATGTAACTTCACATCATTCTTCATGACAAACGAGTATGACGGAATGTCCGGATTTACTCGACAAGACCTGTGGATGGATGCGGGTAGAACTAGAGTACTCATCGGAGACCACCAAGAAGCGGTCGACTCAGAACTAGCAAAGAGGGCTAGCAAGGAACGTGACAAGAGAGCCAAGAAAGCCGCAAAAGCGGCAGGGGAGGCTTGAGCATGGACCTAGCAATGTACCTTGAAGTTGGAATGTTTTTCTTGATGAGCACCATTGTAATCGGTGGCGCTCTTGGCCTGATTTACATGCAGAGGGTTGCACATTCAATGATGTGCCTGATTTTCTGTTTCATGGGAGTTGCAGGTATTTTCATCCTGATGGGTGCAGAATTCCTTGCAGTCATCCAAATCTTGGTTTATCTTGCTAGCGTTATGTTAGTGGTATTATTTGGTATAATGCTGACTAGAAGGCAGATACTTGAGGAGGACTTTGAATGAGATTACTATCTATCCTTGCTAGGGTTGGCCTAGTATTCCTTGGAGCAGTGCTGGTTACTGCAGTATCTGCGGACGTAGTCTGGGAAGATTCCTCGGACTATGAAGTGACAACCAGTGACTTAGCCGAAGCTTTGTTCGGCGAATGGGCTCTACCTCTGCTGGCACTCGGATTCCTGATGGCTATGGCAATGGTTGGTGCCGCATATTTGGTTCGTGACGAGAGATTGGTAAATCTCGAGTGGGAATTGACTGGAGGTGAAAAGGAATGATTGATCCAGCATGGGTATCTGGACTAGCAGCCATCCTTTTCATCATTGGTCTGTGGGGAGCATTCAGTAGAAAGAACGCAATTGTAGTTCTGATGTGTATCGAATTGATGCTCAATGCAGTAAACCTACAATTCGTAGCAGCAGCAACTCATTGGGGTGACGTCACCGGTTGGGTTTACGCTGTTTTCGCAATCGCAATCGCAGCAGCGGAAGTAGCCATTGGACTGGCAATCTTCCTCTCAATGTATGGACAACATGAGACCATATCTCTAGATGAGGTTAATCTTCTGAAGAACTGAGGTGTTATCATGAGTGGAAGTGAAATCATAGATTATGCCGTACTAATCCCCCTGCTGCCATTCTTGGCATTCCCGGTTATTTTGTTCCTGGGTAGGTTGTTCAATGGAACACCAACTTGGGTAAAGAATGTCAAGGAAGGAGGAATAATCGCACTTACTGTAATGGGTGCAAGCCTTGTTCTTGCACTATTGGTAATCAAGGAACACATGAACAAGGTAGGTGCAGCCGATGTCTTTACATGGTTCGAATCTTCATGGTGGAATTCGGAAACTGGTGCAATTACCACCAAGGTATTCGGATTTGGAATATACATCGACCACCTAACAGTAATGCTACTGTTCGTTGCAGCATTCCTCTGTTTCCTAATCAACATCTTCTCGATTGGATACATGAACACAGACCCGATTAACGATAACAGGAACCACCGCTTCTACGCAGAATTCGTATTGTTCTGTAGTGGAATGTTGGGAATGGTTCTTGCTGATTCATTCCTATGGTTGTTCATCTTCTGGGAATTGATGGGATTGTGTTCATACCTATTGATCGGATTCTATTACGAGAGACCGAGTGCAGCATACGCTGCAAAGAAGGCTTTCTTGACAACACGTGTAGGTGATGTATTCCTAGTAATTGGTCTTGTAATGCTCTGGAATTTGTTTGAGCCATATGCGGGTTCACAGGGCGCCTTGTCATATGCTGTCGTCTTCGACCCAGAAAAAATTGCAATGGTTAACCCAGGCGATCTTCAATTGGCCTTAGGAATGATGTTTATCGGTGCAGTAGGTAAGTCTGCACAATTCCCTCTACACGTTTGGCTTCCGGATGCCATGGAAGGTCCTACACCGGTTTCTGCGCTTATTCACGCGGCAACAATGGTTAACGCAGGACTCTACATTGTAGCACGTATGTTCCCATTCTTCATGGAAGCGGAACTGGGGGCGCTATCCACTCTAGCTATTGTAATTGCAGTAATCGGTGGAATAACCGCTGTTATGGCTGCTCTAATCGCATTCGTTCAAATGGATTTGAAGAAGGTACTAGCTTACTCAACAATGAGTCAGTTGGCATACATATTCACTGGTCTAGGTTCAGCGCTATGGCTAGCAAACAATGGTTATGACGACCTAGCAGCATTCGCAATGGGTGCATCCCTATTCCACCTGTTCAATCACGCAATGGCAAAAGGAATGCTCTTCATGGCATCTGGTTCTGTAATTCACGAAATGCACCATGCTCACCACGAGGTTGCACATCATGGACATGATGATGACCACCATGACGACCATCACGACGATCACTTCGATGCTCAATCGATGGAGAATATGGGTGGTTTGGCAAGCAGAATGCCAATCACTGCAACTGCGATGTTCGTAGGTAGTATGTCGATTATCGGTATTCCACTGATTGGTGGATTTTGGTCCAAGGAAGGCATAATCGCGAGCGCATGGAAGGTTGCTTTGAAAGAACCGATTTTCCTTCTACCTGCTATGCTCATTCTAATCGGTGCGGGTATGACCGGATTCTACATGTCAAGAATGTGGTTCATGACCTTTGCAGGCAAGCCAAAGACAGAGGTTGCAGAACACGTTCACGAACAAACACCATGGATACCAATTCCTTTGGTCATTCTAACATTCATGACCCTGAGTGCAGTTATCCTCGCAGGCATGCACGCAGGACACTGGCTAGGCGACTTCGAGTCAGGGCACTACTCCAGTTTCATTGACGGAATCGGATATGAGATGGAGCACGTATTCCTCAACCCAGATCCTTTCCTAATGGTTTTGACATATGTCGCAATTGGTCTATCTCTGGTACTAGGGCCGTCCTTTGCAATGGCTCTTTACGGTGGTAGCTTGGATGGAGATCAGAAGGCTAAGCCATGGATGCAGTGGGCGATCAACCTCTCTGCAAGAGTCAACAAGAATTCGAAATTCGATAACACTGCTTGGGCTAATTCAAGTCTAGCAACCTCTCTACACAAGAGGTTGCACTTCGACGATGTCTATGACGCAGCGATGTTGAAGATTGTTGTCGGATTCGCTAAGTTGTCCGCTATATTTGACACCAAGTTCATTGATGGTGTAATCAAGACAATTGAATCAACGAGTCAAGAAGCTTCCAGAAGAGTTCGTTCTCTTACAACAGGTAGCGCTAGAGATTACATCATGATGACGGCCCTTGGTACGTTGGTAATCTTCATTCTACTATGGGGGGTGGCTTGATTGAGTAGTAACCAAGCACTTGACATCAAGAACAAAGAGTTCATGCTGATTGGAGGACTGCTGATAATCGTTGCAGGATTGATGGCATTCTTCCCATCGATGAGCGACTCTGATACATCAGTCGATTGGATTAGCCTGCCACTAGTAGGATTCCCAATTATCGTAAGTTGTATTCTACTGGCGTTCGCTAGCCAGGAGACAAGAGCGAGGAAAGAAGTGATTGCAGTACCAATTCGTCTGTTCACATTGGTAGCGTCTCTGATTCCTCTGGCAATATCCACAGCACTATTCTTCGATTGGCTAATTTTAGTCGATTGGGATTTGATGTACAATGAATACGCGCTAGAGAAGGAGTACGTTTGGATTGAATCAATCGGTGTATCTTGGCACGTAGGAATGGATGGGTTGTCCTTCCCAATGGTTTGGTTGACCACCTTCTTGGTACCAATAACAATCATCACAACTTGGAATGAGAAAGATGGAGCAACATACTATCCTCTACTTTTGATGATGGGTGGGGCTCTAATCGGTGTATTCGTCGCACTTGATTTATTCTTGTTCTACGTATTCTGGGAATTGACTCTAATTCCAATGTTCTTCCTAATTCTAAAGTGGGGAGGAAAAGACAGGAGATATGCTGCTCAGAAATTCTTCATCTACACATTCTGTGCTTCGGTAATCATGCTACTTGGACTGATTACACTCTACTTCCTTCAACCAGAAGGAAGCGGTTCTCAGTACGGTACTGTTACCGGCAGAACATTCGATATGACTGTACTATTCTCTAATGCAACAGCATACAACATGGGAGACAGTGTCTTCCTCGGCAAGGATATGCAAAACATCCTGTTTGCTATGCTGATGATTGGATTCTTGGTAAAATTACCAGCAGTACCATTCCACACTTGGCTTCCAGATGCTCACGTGCAAGCACCTACTGGTGGCTCCATGCTTTTGGCAGGTGTCATGCTAAAGATGGGTGCGTACGGAATGCTGAGAATTCCTATCGCAATCTTCCCAGATGCGGTAGTTTACTACCAAGACGTGATTATGGCAATTGGCCTAATATCACTTGTTTGGGGTTCAATCGTTTGTTTGGGACAAACCAATCTGAAGAAGATGGTTGCCTACTCGTCGGTTTCACACATGGGTGTAATTCTGTTAGGTATTGCAAGTATGCAGCCGATTGGATATGCAGCTGCACTATTCATGATGTTCGCTCACGGAATCATCTCTCCTATGCTGTTCGCTGTTTGTGGCGCATTCAAGCACCACTACCACTCTATGGAAATCGGTGCAATGCGTGGAATGGCCAAGTGGTCACCGTTCCTTGCAGTGTACATGATGTTCGCTTGGATGGCAAGCCTAGGTCTACCTTTGTTGGCAGGATTCGTTGCTGAATTGATGGTTATGATCGCCTTCTGGCCTGAATACGGCTGGTGGATTCTTCTGCCCGGTGCAGTTCTAGCAATCACAGCAGCATACTACCTGTGGTCTATGCAGAGGACAATCTTTGAGGGTGGAGATGAAGGACAACCTCCAGAATCTCTCAATGGTGAAACACCACCAGACATTACTCTGTCAGAAAACATAGGGATGATCATACTTGCAATATTCACAGTAATCTTTGGTATATTCCCATTCATTGCACTAGGAATGATGGATCAATGGACTGTTGCCTTCTTCGAGGGTGTTTTCAACTTAGGAGGGATCTGAATGGAAGTAGAGGTATTCAGCAATGATTTCTGGAAGGCTTTCGCTCCAGAGACTATCCTAATCTGTGGACTGCTATTGATATTCATTATCCCAAACTTGGGTAACTCAAAATTCCGCATTCCGCTAACAAAGGTCAGAGTTCCTTGGTTCCTTGGAGGTAGGAGGTTCAAGTTGACAGGCTCGCCTGCTATTCCGGGTATACTCGCTACTGGAACACTGTTCACAGCACTAGGAATGATGGTAATCGAAGCCATAGACGGGAAAATGGATACCACAACTGTAGTTAGTGGTGACATCATTATTCTGCAACTTGATAACTTCTCCAGATTCTTTGAGATTCTGTTCTTGGCAGCTGTTCTTCTTGCATCAATGGCGAGTTTGGATAGAATTCCAGCACACACTTTCGAAGGAAAGAAGAGTTTGGAAGAGTTGTATGATAACCGCCGACAAGCAGATTTCTACATCTTGATGCTAACAACAGCGATTGGTATGTGCACAGTTGCACTTGCACAGGACCTTTTCGTATTGTTCGTAGGCCTAGAACTAGCTAGCCTTGCAACCTATGTTCTGGTTGGTTTCCACAAGGAGTCAAAATCCGGTGCGGAATCTGGTGTGAAGTACTTCATCACTGGTTCAGTGGCAAGCGGAGTTGGACTGTACGGTCTATCACTACTATACCTCGAATTCGGCAGTCTTCAACTTCATGAAATCGCAGCTCTTTGGTCCGAATCATCTGTTCTCGGATTGATAGCACTAGGTTTGGTGTTAGTTGGATTCGGATTCAAGGTCTCTGCAGCGCCATTCCACTTCGCAGCACCTGATGCATATGCCGGAGCAAACTCTCCAGTTGCTGGTGTTCTGGCAACAGCGTCGAAGGCAATGGGAATGATTGGATTGATCAGAGTCTTGCTGGTAATCGCACTTCCAGAAACAGGTGAAGAAGAGAGTGCAGTTTGGTTGTACACTCTTGCAACACTTTCAGTCATCACAATGACTTGGGGTAATATCGCAGCATTAGGCTCGACCAACCCGAAGAGAATGCTTGCTTATTCATCAGTAGCACACGCTGGATACATGCTTGCAGCAATGACCGCTGTCGGAGCATGGAAGTGGGGAGAGGTCGATGCACCTGCAGACTATGCAGATACGATTGTAGCGGCAGTGTTATTCCACCTATTCGTGCTAGTGGCGTTCAAGTTGGGTGCATTCCTTGTTCTTGGTCTACTTGAGATGGAAGGCGGAGCAAGTCGGCTGTCAGCACTATCTGGACTTGCACGCAGGGACCCACTAATCGGTACTGCGATGTTCGTCTTCATGCTAGCTCTAGCAGGAGTTCCTCCGCTAGCAGGATTCATGTCGAAGTTCCTAGTCATCGCTGGAATCGTTTCAACAAGTGTTGGAGAACTATGGATGAACGGTACAGTATCCTTCTCAGACCTACACTGGGTTTGGTGGCTTGCTCTTGCAATGTTCGTAAACAGCGCTATCTCGGTATTCTACTATCTGAGAATTGGTGTTGTAATGTTCCTAGATGTTCCTGAAGAGGGACGTCGCAAGCCACTTCCATACGGAGCATCGATTAGAATGGCAATTTGGATTTGTCTAGTCGCAACAATTCTACTCGGATTGTCCGGAGACACTCTAATCGATATGTGCTATCGTGCGGCAGACAGCCTAAATTTAGCCTGAGCACAGTATCAGCCTTCAAGTAGGAAGGGCTTTTCGCTCAATCCATGGGCCGTAGGCGTGAAGAGAAAGTAGACGAGGAAGAACTAGCTCGTCTTATGGATAATGAGGAGGGAGAATCCTCCAAGATCCGTGTCAAGATGCCTAACTCCAAGGTTAACGAGATGTTCGCAATTGCAGAACAAATTCTCGGTGGTAGGAGAGTAACCGTTTTGTGTGCTGACGGAGAAACACGCATGGCCAGAATTCCTGGTAAAATGCGACGTCGACAGTGGGTAAGAGAAGGTGATTTGATTATCGTATGGCCTTGGGATTTCCAAGATTCAAAGGCTGATGTAAAGCACAGATATACGAAGACACAGGCAATGTACTTGTCTAGAAAGGGAGTTCTACCATCAGAAGTCGATGTGTTCGGTATGAACACTACAGTTGATGACTTCGATGACGAAGACGGACTATTCGCATCATCAAATGCTGATGAGGAAGCACCTGAAGAAGAGGCGATTGAGGAAATGGATGACGACGATGACGACGATGAGATCAACGATCTCTTCGGTTGAAATCTCAATTCCAAACCCGTCCTGGCTTCGATAATGAGGAGGCCAAAGTATGGGACGCAATTCAGATTGGGACGATGAATTGGCCAAAGATACCAAGCAACGCCGTCATAATCGTAGGCGTCGTAAGGCTAATGTTGACGAGCAATACATGGACAAAGAGTCTTCAGAGTTTATTCGCACTCTAGAGTCCTCAAAAGGGACAGGCTGGATGGCTGAAAAGAAGTACAAACGAATGTTTACAGAAATCGAAGAAGGTCTCTCAGGAGTTCTGGGCGACGGACCGTTCGAGTGGGTAGACAGGCGTGTATTCGATGCGGTTTTTGACAGGCTAACATTGATGAGTTTGTACAAATTAATGAAATCAGGAATTATCGATACCTTAGATTTCCCAATAGCAAGAGGAAAGGAAGCCCACGTTTTCCACGGGACAGGGGAAAACGGGCCAATAGCTGTGAAGATTTTCCACACCTCGAACGCAGTGTTCAAAAATCTGGTACAGTATATCGAGGGTGATCCAAGATTTGGCGGTCTTCGAAGAAGACATAGAGACCTAGTTGACATTTGGGTGAGAAAGGAATTCAGAAATTTATCCCGCCTAGAGAAATGGGGATTGTCGGTGCCTAAACCACTTGGTACTCACAAGAATGTCCTCGTAATGGAGTATTTGGGAACTGATACTGCCCCCTCGCCACGGTTGAAAGACGTTGAGGTGGCAGATGCTCAATCAGTATACGAGGAATTGCTTGAATTCCTCGCAGTCAC
>DAYA01000018.1 GCA_002506705.1 Euryarchaeota archaeon UBA550 | reverse complement strand
GATGTAAACCATTGCTTCTACAAGAAGTTGCATCTGGCTTGCTCCACCGGTTCCGGATGGGAACTCGTAGGTTTGTCCACCAGCGTCTGTGCCACGGACTGAGTTTCCTGGGCAGTTTCTTGTTGCTGTTGAAACCACGCCGTTAGGACACTGTGCTAGGTCCTTCATGTGGGATTCGATGTTACCTGCTCCACCGTATGATTGGCCGTACAATCCTACTGGAATGACACCTGCGCTTACACAGTTGTCGTGAGCTTCGTTAATCGAGGTTGTGTCATCTGCTTGCTGAGATGGATCTCCATCCTTAGGCCCTTCATCGGATACTGGAAGGACAATCTTTGTCGAATTTGGATTCCATCTGTGGTCAGAGGATGTTGGTGGGTTGCCCGGAACGTTTCCGATTGAATCCTTCCACGAAAGGCAAGCCCAGTTAGAACCTGGTCCCCAGTCTTCACCGGAGTATCCAGAGTAGGTAGCACCATTGTAGACAGTTCCTGGTAGAACTCTCAGTCCGCCGGAGTCGTCTCCAGGAGTGAGTCCTAATGCGGTGTTTCTTGGCCCTTGACCGCTTTGGTAGTAGGATGCACAGTTTCCAGATTGTGCAACGCTTGGAAGAGTGTTACCAAGACCGTAGATTGTTTCGTATACAGTCATGTTACCTTCCTGTAGCATAGGCTTGATTCCCTTGAAGAAACCACCAGATGCGAAGTTTCCTCCGTAAATTACAGTACAAACGTCAGCCCACTCTGAGTACATAGAACCGGATGTATCTACGATGAATACAAGTTCTACCTTGCCACCACGAGTGTCGTCCCATGCGATTTGAACGTAGTCATTTGCATCTACAACAATGTCTGGGTGTCCCTTGTGACCGATAATTGGAGTTAGCAGTGTGTCGTCGAATAGAACGATTGCGTTCTGTACACTGTAGTCAGGTTGTAGCATCTTGTAGTAGATCTGTGGTTGCTGGAAGAACATGTCAAGAGAGTCGTAGTGGTCTTGCCATACGATGTGTACGTTTCCTTTGGAGTCTACATCGATTGCAGGCCAGTCACGGTTGTTGATGTGCTGAGCGACGATGAAGTCGTCGATTGCTGTTAGGGTGCCATCATCAGAAACTGAACCATCCATTGCCGTATTGAATGGGTGCAATGCTGTATACATGATTTTGTGCTGACCTGCATGGTCTGCCCAGACGATGTGAACTTTGTCGTTTTCATCAATCACCATATCCGGGTGGAAAATCTTGTGTAGCCCTGAGCCGGTGACCTGTGTCGCATCGATTAGAGTTTCACCACGCGGAGAAACCATCGAGTAGTACAGGTGTTGATTGGAACGGCTCCAGACTACGTGAACGTTACCTTGTGAGTCTGATGCAACTGCTGCCATGCGATCGGAGGAGCTTCCTCCATCTACGACTTGTATTGCTTCTGTAATTACTACTTGTGTTGCTGCTGCAGGTGCTGCCATCATAATTCCTGACAGTGTTGAAAGCACCATTATTGCTGCAAGGCTGATTGACTTGATTTTTCCTCCCATACGGATTCCTCTCTAACGACAAATTATCGTTACACTACTGGTACTTAACCGCGCCCCTCTCAGGTCATAATCAAGCGGTTTGTGAATCGGTGAATTCAGAGCCACTCTGTCGGGTCGAAATCATCGCCAAAAGACATTGACTCGTCGGCATGAATTTCTGTAGCTGGTTGGGGTGCTGAAGGCCTTCCTACTCTTTGTTTGGAGTCTTTCTTATTCTTCCAATCATCGACAGGTCCTGGTTTACCCGAGCCAAGGCCAAATGTGTATTTTATTTCGTGAATTACTCCTAATTTAGCCAACCAAAGACTACGCAGATTTTGCATCATTTCATTCTTCGTTAGACCGTCAAACCACAGCGGTTCACTCACGTTGAATGCTTGGAGCGGCCCGGGTCTTTCTTTTCCGATATGGCCCAAATGGATGCCCCAATCAACACCAGAAGCTATCAGTTGCATTCTGCATTCGTGCATCCAGGTTTTCCACTCTTCTTCATCGGTTTTCATCAGATCTTTCATAGCCTGTTGCTGGCCTTCATCTACTCTAGTCATAGAAGAAATGGCTAGCAAGTCCCTGCCCTTTGGTATTACAACCGCGAACATGTGGCCGTTTTTACCCTGAGGATACTTGACAAGGAGGTGCATCTGAGCCCTGTGGTCCTCTTGCTCACGAACTTCTATCCTCTCGCTGGCTAGCCATGTGCGGACAAGTTTCTCTGCATCCTCGGGCGACATATCCAACCCGAAACGGTCAACTAACTTGAACCGTTCAGTTCAGTAAGTCACGTAATTTTACTATATCTTCTCTAATCAAAGGGTTGGTTTTTGACCGGCTTCTCCACCTTTTGAAATCGGCAACTGCGTCCCATCCGGATGCGAAACAAGTGGCTGAAAGCCAGAATGAAAATATCATCATACACCAGATTGCAACGAATGAAATTGATTGCTGCCATATCTCTCCCCCGAATATCGCCATCAGGTCAATACCTAATTCGGCGTCTATATCTGAATTGAAAACAGCCGTAAGTACAGTCAAAATAGTTGCAAGGATGGGCCACCACAGCATAGAGCCAAACATTCCAAAAAGCATGTGATAGGATGTTCTTGCATCGAGTCCTTCGTCGGTTTTGTCTCCTAGAATTCTACCAAGTGCTATTTGCCAGCCCATTGAAAGAACCAGTATTGGTAGCAAAGCCAAGAACGGAATTAGCTTGAGTAAATTGACTGTTGTTCCGGGCACTGAGACGCCTTTCAGTCCATCGCATCTAGAATTTATGTCTCTACCATCGAGGCCTGCTTCGTCTAATTTATCACCGATTCTTGTGGCAATATCCTGTACCTCTTGAGATTCTGGTTGACTCTTCATTTTCCTAACTTCGAGTACTTCCTCTCTCCAAGTTAATTCGGGCTTATTTTGTATCTTCCTCTTCATATGAGCGATTACTCCATCTCTATGGACTTCGCTAAACGTATCTCGGTTAGGAGTCATAGGCGCCAATTTTTCTTGAAGTTGGTCTCGCAGGCCTGTAACTAAATCCGCGGGAGGTTCCATCCAATCTCCAGAGCCTACTTTCTCAATCAATTCCTGAGGTAGTTCATCGTGTGGCAATTCAATCGGTTCACCATATTCTATCCAAGCGTCGGTTCTAAACAAGTGCCTTGTTCTGAAGTGCAACCCAATTGGAATCAGCACTGGGGCCGTCCTTCCATTCGCTTTGGCGTGTGCTGCTGCAGCAAGTACGGTTCTGAATGGGCCCGTCTTAAGTCGGATTAGATGGCTTTCAGAGTGGCTCGTGCCTTCTGGGAACAGCGCGCAGCCAAATCCGTGTGAAATACCCGTTGCAAGATTCAGTAGTGAGCGGCCATTGAGATAATTGGCCTCTTCTTCGGAGCAGCCGCCTCTAAGTAACTCGGCTTTCCTTACAACTGGTTGAACTGCGAATTTTCTCGCCCAAAACCCAAGGATTGGTCGAGTGACGAGGTCGTGTCGGCCTCCGACTACGAACTTCTTAGGATGGCTCAGGAAAATTGTAACAGGGTCAACCAATCCATTCGTGTGCCATGCTGAACACATACTTCCTCTGTCGGTTGGAATCTTCTCTGTTCCTGTAACTTCAAATGTTCTAAATTGTGAGTATATTGTCCGCCTAAGCATGAAGTAGCCTAACTCCATGAAAAATGGAGATCCCGGGTAATCTTTGTCAAAGGTCGGAAGCGGAGCATTGACCAATTTCTCGTACTTCATTTTCGAAGCTGATGCAGACAATTCGGGCAATAGGTCGCCGTGATGGTCTCTTGCACCATCAAATCCTTTCTTCATTGACTTGCCTCCTTGATTTTATTGCACAATTCGCTCAATGCCGGAAAATCTGGCGGATTAGGTGGCTTTGCATTTGGGAACATCCAGGGCAGCGCGCCTCCACCGTCCCCGGCCAATCTAGGAATTACATGAACATGAACATGAGGTATTTCTTGGCCAGCTAGTGGCCCGTCGTGTACTGTAATCGTGAAATCTGTTGTATTGAAAAAAGCAGATAGTCTCTTTTGGGTTTCTTTCACTCCCGAGAATAGTAAGCCCAATTCTTGTTGAGATAAATCGTTCAACCTCTGGCTTGGGTTTTCTAAAACAACGAGTGTGTGTCCTTCTGAACGGGGAAAGACGTCAAGGAAAGAGCCCCAGCCATCACCTCTACAGATGAAGTTTCCAGGAATTTCTCCAGAGAGAATTTTCTCGAAAAGCGTTGGCTCTGCCATAGTGTCTCTAGTCACACTCCCCTCAAAGTTTTGAGGGTGGTTTCATCACTCGCCCGGTGCAAGTGTCCAAGTTCCAGAGCCGCCCTTTCTAATCGCAAGGGTGGATAGGTTTCCTTTAGAGTCGACGAGTGTGTGATGAAGTTGCTCTGCATCTTCCTCTTCGAAATCTGAACGCTGATGTGTACCTCTACTCTCGGTACGAGACATTGCGCTTCTTGTGCTGGCTATAGCAAGCCTAATTCCTGCCTTTAGGCGTAGAGATTCGAGCAGGTTTGTGTTAAACAATCTTCCCGAATCATCTAGATGTACCTTGCTTGCTGATTCTGAAAGTGCTTCAAGAGATTCTAGTGCAGATTGCAAGCCAGCTGCATCTTTTGTGTATCCCATGCTTGATTGCATAATTTCTGACAACTTTGCATACAGTGGACCCACTCTCTGAACCGGCCCTTCTTCTGCACCAGCCATATCGAAATCTAAGTCTGCCTCTACTGCACCTAGAGCGCCTTCAAGTGCTGCTCTTCCTGTGTGAGAAATCTTCTTTGCGTATTCCGCTGCATGTTCTCCAGCAGCTGCACCACCAGCAACAGCATCCAATAGCCTATTTCCTGAAATTAATCCTGCGCCATGCAATCCAGAACATGCTGAGTCGCCGGCAGCGTACAAGCCGGTGAACCAACGAGACCAGCGACCGGTAACGGCTCTACTGTGTTCATCTGTTGCAATTCCGCCAATTGTTGTTGCAACCCTTGGATGAACCGATACTGTTTGCTTCTTCATGTCGATTCCCAATCTTTGGCTGACTAACTCGAAAGTTTGAGCCCACCAAACAGAGGATTCGCCCATGTTTCTTGCATCCAATACAACGTCTCCATTTGAGTCAATCGCGTTTGCCAACTTGGTTGAGTCTGCTGTCAGATCTACGTCCAGAGGTGTTCCGTTTGAGTGGTGAAGAGTTGCTCCGTCTGCAAGCATGCCGATTGGAAGTACTACGTTTGTGCCGCTAATTGCCAGAGGCGCCCATGCTACGAATTCCAGGTCTCTAACCGGCAATCCGGCTTTCATTGCAAGGTCAAGACCTAGGCCAACCTTGGTACCCGTCCAAACCCCCTCATAGCCTCCGTCTGCAATGATTAGACACTTTGTCTGGAGTGGGTTTAGAGAACCTGTTGTGAGATCTAGAGCGACTAGACCGTTGATTTGTTGATTTGTGTGAACCAATTCAAGTGGAATTTGGTCGCCTCTTCTAACGACGCCGTGTTTCATGCACTGCTCTTCGAGAACTTGTTGCGTCTCTCTAATCATTGAGTCACCAGCGCCTGCTAGCCTTGGAAGCGAATGCCCCGATGCTTTTCTGACCAGAGGAATTCCATCTGCATCTCTACGGAAGATTACTCCCCATCGCTCTAGCAAGTCAACTTGGCGAGTTGCTTGAGAGACCCTCATCGATACGATATCTTGGTCGCAAAGGTATGCACCTGCACGAATTGTATCGTCTCTATGTGACTTTGTTGTGCTCTCTTTCAGAGGTGCGGCTATACCGTCAATAGCCGAGTCGTTTCCGACACCTAGGCTATCAGAGGACATCATTAGAGTTGATGCGCCTCCCTTTGCCGCTGCTGCTGCCGCTCTAAGTGCGGCAGGTCCGTCTCCGATTACGATGATGTCCCATGCTTCCACGTACTCCACCTCCGGTAATTCAAGCGAAGTGTGGGCATGTCATAAGCAACGCGCTTAGAATTTCAGGATGTTGTTGTTGCTTTTTCTGAAAATGGCAACTCGGATTCACCCCTTTTTCGCGCTTGTAGCATTCGCTTGAGGCGCTGCTTAGTATGTCTGCTTTCGCCAACCAGTACTTCGGTTTTGATGATTCTAGAATCGATTACATTCTCATCATCATCACGCAAAATTACCTGAACATTACGCCTGCCCTTGACATTTTCATTCCAAGCGACTCCAATCCACAAAACAATGCCTCTCTCTAGATACTTTGGCATCCAATCGAGTGCATCTTCAACCAGTGGGTCTGTGATGCTTACTGGGCCGGCTGGAGCGGGGCAAGAGACCAATTCGAATCTGTGAACTTGAGATTCAGGAATTCCTCCAGGCACAATTACTTCCACTTTCAAGTGTCTATCCTCTTTGGTCTGGTTGTTTAGCGCTATGAAAAGGTCACCGTTACGTGTACTGCAATTGTCCGCCATTGCGATATCCATTCTCCACGGGCTTTTGGTGATAGAACCTGCACCGGATAACAAATCGTTCTGTAACCTGTCGAGTAAATCGAATACTTCGATCTGCCAAGCTCTAGCATGCTGAATCAATCTCTGTAATTTTACCCAATTGAATGGCGCACTTTTATCAAACAGTAGGCCATCAAGTTCCATCGGTTTGATGAATTCTTTCAACTCACTCATCGTTTCTTCATCGTTTAGATTACCTTGATTGTTGAGGTGTAAAAGGTAGAGTAGTCTTTCTCTTGCTTGTTTTTTGTCAACACCTGGAAGTAGAAATTCAGGAAGTTCGCTTTCCCAAATATTCCACAGAAGTGAATGGTCTGGGTCGAGGTGAGCATAGACGAGATCCCCCAAAATCGTATCCAATTTTGTTGGGTGGTGGGTAGGCGAGTGCATTACCAAATACGGCAATTCATCGCCTAATTTCCTCATTGAATCGGATGTAAATATTGCATGGAAAGATAGTGCTAAGCTACTAGTCAATGTAATTAGTAAAACCAGATTGTAAGCCAGCCCATTTGGCTCTAGTCCTGCTGCTACTATGAGTAAAAATATGGAGATAAATGCTAGAATCGTTGCTGTTGCATTGTGAAGGCGGATATCATTCAACCCCGCTTTGATCCTATCCATGCCTGGTTCAGCAGTCATATCTCTCCTCACACCCTCAATAATGGCTTCTTGTTTCCATAGCGATGAGCGCAAGGTGAGCGCTGTCATCGCCTTCTCTGCAGCATAAAACCCAGGACCGATTGATACGATTAGGAGAGGGATCCAAAGTAGAATCATCAGAGTTGGCCTAGCAAGTGGGTGGAATGGTGCAACCACGCCGCCAAGTGCTGTAATTGCCATCAATAGTCCAACCACCTGTCTAGTGATCAGAAGGCTAGGGTGGCAAGCGAACTTACCAAACTTGACTCGATTTGTCTCAGACGATTCGTATTCTAGTTTTGACAGCGATATAGAATCTTGACTTCTATCGAAGTGTTTGCTGTACGGGTTGGGAAGAGTGGATTCCTTTCCAGGAATCACTTTCTTCATTGGCCCGTCCTCTGCCATGTTTTGCCCAGCATACGCGCTGGTATGTCATTTTTGGACAGAAATGGCAGCGATAGGTTGTTCAAAGGGTTCCGCGCCGCTCGGCATGGACACGTGGCCCAGCTGGATAAGGCGGTGGCCTCCTAAGCCACAGATCGCGGGTTCGAATCCTGCCGTGTCCGCCAT
>DAYA01000077.1 GCA_002506705.1 Euryarchaeota archaeon UBA550 | reverse complement strand
ACGGTCCTCTCTCCAGTGATGAGGTATCGGTAATTGTGTCAGTTTTGGACTATCTTGTGGGTTCTCCAATACCGGTCCTGTATCAACTATTTTTGGCTCAGATGGATTTTTCATAGCCCAGCCGAGTAGGTCGATAAAATCCTCCGGCTCGATAGATAGTGCTGCGCACAATCTTGGTCTCGTCAACAAATTGACAGCTATTCTATGGCCTGGAGCTTCTTGCAAATTTTCGAAAAGCAAAAGGTCATGACCTGTAGATTTAGACTTATCGAAAACCCCATGCAGTATGCTGGTTGGCTCATCAATGACAGTGGCTGCACCTAGTAAATCTCGGAATGCCATTGGTCAATGCTGGAGGGTTTAAGTCATGAACATTGGCACTAAAGATTCGGGGATGAGTGCATCATTCTACCAATCTAATTCAATCGGCACCATGAAATAGGGGAGGTAGGTCGGCAAGTTGCTTCTCTGGAGAGTTTTGACATGGGTCGTGGATTGTTCGCAGGAACCAAGATGGCAAAAGACCGCCAAAAGTTTAGGTGGTCTGACCGAAGATACAAGAAGCGTATGCTCAAGTCTAGAGCAAAACATGATCCCCTTGCAGGTTCAACTCAGGCAAAGGGTATCGTCGTTGAAAAGGTAGGTATCGAAGCAAAGCAACCAAACTCCGGAATCCGCAAAGCGGTGAAGATATCCCTAATCAAGAACGGTAACAAACTCACAGCATTCGCTCCTGGAGACGGTGCAATCAACTTCATCGATGAACACGACGAAGTAATGGTAGAAGGTATCGGTGGACGCATGGGTCGTTCATATGGAGATATCCCAGGAGTCAGATACAAGGTTATCCAAGTCAATGGCGTTTCACTGGATGAAATGGTCCGTGGCCGAAAGGAGAAGCCAGTTCGCTGATACGGAGTGATTGTGATGAGTGACGAAGTCGAAACACAAGAAGAAACAACCGTCGAAGAGGCAAAGCCAATCGCAGGAATCGGCACTTTGGTATTCGGTAAGTACGACGCAGCAGAAGTTGTCTGCAGAGACCCAGGATTAGCTCCATACATCAACCTCTCAACTGTTGGTGTCCCACACACTGGTGGCCGCCACGCAAATGCTTGGTTCGGCAAAGCAAAGTTGTCAGTCGTTGAAAGATTCACCAACAAACTAATGCGTACTGGTAAGTACACTGGAAAGAAAATGGGCGCATTGAAAGCATTCGAGGCTGCTCTTGATTCCATGGCAGAAAGAAGCGGTGAGAATCCACTGCAGGCATTCGTAGATGCGATTTGCTACGCAGCACCAATGGAAGAAATCACTCGTATCAAGTTTGGTGCAGTATCCCAGCCAAAGGCTGTCGACAGTTCGCCTTCTAGAAGACTTGACGTTGCACTAGGCAACCTAGCCAAGGGTGCACAACAGGGCACTTCCAAGTCAAAGAGAACATTGACTCAATGTATCATCAACGAGTTAACCAAAGCAAGCGTTGGAGACGTTACCTCTTTTGCTGTAGCAAAGAAGGAAGAAGTTCAGCGCATTGCGGCTAGCGCAAGATGATTCTCTAATCGATGCAAATCTGTTCACTTGACCAATATAGTCAATAACGGATTTCAATGCCAAGGTTACATGAGTGATACCAAGGCTGTGCAAATTAACTGGCTGAATTCAATATTTTTGTTCGCTACTCCAGTTCTCGCAACTCTCGGAATTATTCTACACTGGGTCTACTTTAGTCCGCCTGGACTCCTGGAACTAATTGTGTTCTTTTTCCTATACTTTGCATGTGGACTATCGATAACTGTTGGCTACCACCGCCTGTTTTCACACAGATCTCACACTGCCAAGTGGCCACTTGTTTTGTTCTACGCAATATTCGGAGCCGGTTCATTTCAAAACTCGATCATCGAATGGTGCTCGGACCACAGGCGACATCACAAAATGACTGATTCCGAAGAAGACCCATACAGTGCATCAAAGGGATTCTGGTATTCTCATATAGGATGGATATTAGTTGAAGAAGAAAAATTTGCTAACGATTTTTCCAATGTTAAAGACCTCCAGCAGAGCAAAATTATCATGTGGCAGCACAGGAATGTATTCCTTATCGGAGCACTTTCAGGTCTAATCTTACCTGCGATTGTTGGTTTTGCAATTGGAGGTTTGTCTGGTGCGATTGGATGCTTTGTTTGGGCAGGATTGGCAAGAGTAGTCTTTGTTCACCATGGAACATTCCTAATCAACAGCGCAGCACACATTTGGGGTACACAACCTTACTCAGAGGAGAACTCCAGCAGAGATTCTTTTTGGCTTGCATTCCTTACCTTCGGCGAGGGTTACCACAACTTCCACCACACTTTCCAAGCGGATTACAGAAATGGACACAAATGGTATCATGTCGACCCAAGCAAATGGTGGATTAAGTCATTTAACTATCTTGGATTAAACTCACAGCTAAAATCAACACCAAACCATTCAATTGAAGTTGCCAAGGTAAACATGAGATTCAAAAAGAGAGCACAGAGACTTGAAAAGCGCAATGTTAACATCCACAAGTTTGAGGATCGTTTAGCAAAGTGTCGAGACAATCTACGTTCAAAAATGTTTGAATTCCAGAGAGCAAAAAAGGAATTCAAAAACATGGCCAGGGAGTCTAAAGCTGCAATGAAAGCAAAGGTAGAGGAATTGAAAAACTCCGTCAGAACTGCCAAAGATGATTTGCGTCAATTATTCAAAGATATGAAAATCGAATACAAGTTAGCCAAGACCGCTGCATAAACAGGCTACAGCACACTATTTGGTTGGAAACTACGTAGTCGATTTGATAAACCCCTT
>DAYA01000080.1:24859-26771 GCA_002506705.1 Euryarchaeota archaeon UBA550 | reverse complement strand
TGCAGGAATGATGAGCGAAGACCTTGCTGGAAAGAGCAGAGTTCTGGACTTCGATGAGCAAGAGAGCGCTCGTGGAATTACTATTAATGCTGCATCAGCATCTATGGTACACAGCGTTGAAGGAACTGACTATCTCATCAACCTAATCGACACACCAGGTCACGTTGACTTTGGTGGTGACGTTACTCGTGCAATGCGTGCAGTTGACGGATGTTTCATCCTTGCATGTGCAGTAGAAGGACCAATGCCTCAGACAGAGACTGTTGTCCGTCAAGCACTGAAGGAGAAGGTTAAACCTGTTCTATTCATCAATAAGGTCGACCGTCTAATCAACGAATTACAAGTAACTCCTGAAGACATGATGGAGAGATTCAAAGAGACTATCACCAAGGTCAACAAGTTGATTCGCCAATTCGCTCCTGAAGAGAAGAAGAAGGAATGGCAAGTCAGTGTAGGTGACGGAACTGTAGCATTCGGCTCTGCATACCACAACTGGGGTATCACTGTACCATACATGGCTAAGTCCGGAATTTCATTCAAGGATATCTTCGAGTATTGTAACAACGAGCAACAGAGAGAACTTGCACAAAAAGCTCCTGTTCACGAAGTACTTCTAGACATGGCAGTAACCAAACTCCCAGGTCCTGTTGAAGCACAACCATACCGTATTCCAAACATTTGGACTGGTGACCTAGACACTCCAATCGGTAAAGCAATGGTAAGTTGTGACCCAGATGCAGAACTTGCAATGATGATCACCAAGATTTGGATGGATCCACACGCCGGTGAAGTAGCTGTAGGAAGATTGTACTCCGGTGCTATCAACCAAGGTGAATCCGTATACGCAATCGGTGCTGCAAAGCCTGAGCGTGTTCAGCAAGTCAGCATGATGGTCGGTGGGGACAGAATCACAGTACCAAAGGTTGTTGCAGGTAACATCGCAGCAATTACAGGTATCCGTTCAGCAGCTGCTGGTGTGACATTGTCTCGTGACAAGGATTTCACACCATTCGAAGCAATCAGACACTACTCTGACCCTGTGGTTACTGTAGCGGTTGAGCCAAAGAGCATGAAGGACCTTCCAAAGTTCATCGACGCTCTAAGGTCACTAGCAAAGTCCGACGCTTCTCTACAAGTTATGACAAACCAGGAAACTGGTGAAGCGCTTCTAGCAGGTATGGGAGAACTACACTTGGAAATCACAGTCTACAGGCTGGAAGAAGAGCAGAACATCAAGGTAAAGGTCAGCCCACCTATTGTTGTATACAGAGAATCTGTTGAAGGGAACAATAAGGGTCGCTCTTTCGAAGGTAAGTCTCCTAACCGCCACAACAGATTCATGATGGAATGTGAACCACTATCCGCTGAAGTTGTCGCCGCACTAAGAGAAGGTCACTTCGGAAATGGTACAGTTAGATCAGGAGATGCTAAGGAAATCGGAAACAAATTCGGTGAGTTTGGCATGGACAAAGACCTAATGCGCAAGATTTACGCAATTAATGGAACAAACGTACTTGTCAACGACACCAAGGGTATTCAAGGACTTCACGAGACTCGTGAACTAATCATTGAGGCTTTCAATGAAGTATGTAAGAAAGGACCTGTTGCTGACGAACCAGTCATGGGAATGATGGTTAGACTAGTCGATGCAAAATTGCACGAAGATGCAATTCACCGTGGACCAGCACAGACTATTCCTGCAGTAAGAAACGGTATCAAGGGCGCAATGCTACGTGCACGCACAGTCTTGATGGAACCTATGCAGAGATCTCACGTCAGCGTTCCAAACGACTGGCTAGGTCAAGTTACTCGTGAAATCACCAACAGAAGAGGTATCATCGAAGATATGCCATCTGAAGGTGAAGCAACCACTGTTATCGGAACGCTACCAGTTGCTGAAACATTCGGATTC
>DAYA01000080.1:4645-24516 GCA_002506705.1 Euryarchaeota archaeon UBA550 | reverse complement strand
CTCCAACGACATCCGTGCTGCTTCTCAAGGTAGAGCTGTTTGGAACTCAGAAAACATCGGATTTGAGATGCTACCACCGCAATTATTTGACAAGGTTGTTGGTGAAATCAGAACAAGAAAGGGATTGAAGCCTGATCCAAACCCAGAATCTTACTACGCTGACTGATTCAATTCATCCAGGTGACTTGATGGGTCAAGTTTTGGGAATTTTCGTCTCTAATGGAGGCGTCCCGAAACTTGCAGTTGATACCGCAGAGATATCTTGGCTAGGCTTAGTCGGCGATGACCAAGCCGACAAAAAACATCACGGTGGAGAGATGAAAGCTGTCTGTGTTCTAGAGAATGAACTACTGACTAAATTGCAATCTGAAGGACACCCAATTACTCCCGGTTCTACTGGAGAAAATATACTTGTTGAAGGATTCAATCTAACGATTGGCTCAACTTTAGAATTAGGTGATTGCAAATTGGAAGTAGTCTCTGCTGCAACACCCTGTAAAACGATTGAAGTATCATTCACGGATGGTTACTTCAATCGAATATCTCACAAAAAGTACCCCGGTGACACTCGATGGTATTGCAAGGTTTTGAAACCTGGCAGAATCAGTATATCCGGTTGAGTTGATAATCGGTCAACTCTCTAAGCGCTCTTAGTGCTGGGCTTTCTGAAAGGCGGTCAAGGCAATCGTGTGCCTTTCTATGGTATGCCTCAGCCTTTGCTTTTGCATAATCAATTGAACCAAGGTCATGCAGCGCTTGATGACCTCTAGCAACTTGCTCTGCTGTAACATTGTCACCCTTACCAAGAACTGCCAATAGATCATCTTTGGATTGGGATGAAGGCTGCTTGAGTGCATGAATTACCATCAGAGTTCTCTTGCCTTGGGCTACATCGCTTCCACTTGGCTTTCCTAGTGTATCTGAGTCAGATAGAACATCGATTAAATCGTCCATTAATTGGAAACACAATCCAAGAGCCAATCCCCAGTCATGCATGCATTGGATAATTTCCTCATCCGCACCAGCAAGATGGGAACCAACCTCTGCACATGTGAGGAACATCGCAGCAGTTTTACCATGTATCATCTCAATGTATTCTTCTTCAGTTACTACATCTCTATCCTCAAATTCGATGTCTAATTGCTGACCTTCGCTACATTTCCTAACCATTCTACCTATTCTCTTTACCAAGAACGGAAGTAATTCTGGTTCGATACCCTCTGCTACTGCCATTGCTTCAAACGCAATTGCAAGCATGGCATCACCTGCATTTATCGCTGTCGGAAGATCATACGCCTTATGAACAGCAGGTCTTCCTCTTCGGACATCATCATCATCCATTATGTCATCATGGACTAAAGTGAAATTGTGAATGATTTCTATCGCTGCTCCGACATCTAACAGGCCAGAGTGAGTATCACCTACAGCTTTAGCAACAAGCCATGGTAATGTAGCACGCAGCCTTTTCCCTCCGCCTTCAAGTAGATGCATCATTGCACCAGAAAGTCTCTCTAACTTTGAGTGAGTTAGAGCTCTTTCAATTCTACTTTCGACCAAGTCCTTTACCTCAGCGATGCTTGTAGTCAAATCTGCACCCACAGCATTTGGCAACATGTGTGAAACATCTCCCATGTCGTGAATTAGATTGTCAGGTTTTGTGCAACCTGGCCTCCACCAATCATCTGTCATTACTCTGGCAGCGATACATCTGAACCATGGCGCAATGATTTCTTCAGAGTCAGAAATTAACATTTCTTCTAAATCTTCTTTTGATACCCATTTGACCTCTTCAACCTCGTTTGGATTAGGGTTCAAATCAACATCAGCGTGAATTACCAAACAATGGTCAACCTCACGCTCAATCCATTCTTCATCTTGGCGTGATTGATACCTCATCCTAGTTACAAAGTCGAACTTTTCAATCGGAACTTGTGATGGATGAATACCTAACTCTTGCTCGAGTTTTCTGATAGCAGCCCTCTTTACACCAAGTGCATTCTTGAGTTCCATCTCTTCTTCAGAATACAGAGGATGAGAACAACATGAATTTGCCCAGACACTTGGGAACGTGATTTTGTGCGATGCTCTTTTCTGGAGAAGAAGTCTACCGGAAGAGTCGAAAAGTAGGACACTGAAAGCCCTGTGGTACTTTCCTATTTCAAAGTGTGAATCTAACTTGGAGATGGGCCCAATCACTTCGTCGTGCTCTGTAACCTGAATGACAGCTTCAGCCATCAAAGATTCCTGAACTGAATCTGAACCATCCAAAGCGGATGAAGCGTCTGATTCCATTTGGATTGTTGGAACATCCTCTATCCCATATCCTGACATCGGCACACCTAGCGTTCGGTTTCGCGTCCACTACATCAACAGTTCCCCGGTTCAATCCGGGTTCCAATTACTGATTTTCCTTCGATAGCGTCTAAAACCCGCTCTGGAATCTCTCCATTTATCAGAACAACTTCGATATTATTTGCAGCAATCATAGCGCCACGTGTTGCCTTTAGACCAATGCCACCGGTCACATCAATATCCGCAGCATGCTCACCTTCAAACTCCATGTTCGGCGTCCATACCTCAATTAGGTCATCTGGACCAGCTTTGGAAGGTGGTACACGAAGTATGCCATCAACTCCCCCTATTGCAAATACAGCCCTTTCAACGTCGGGGATTTCAATTGAATATCTCAACATCAAGTCATCACCAGATAATATTCCAAACTCCTTGGCATCATCATCGACCACGTCACCGTACACCACAGTGACTCCGTGGTGGAGAGGTAGTACGCCTGTGAAATCCGCACCTGTACCCTTTGCCCACTTATGCGGTGAGTAACTCTGAACATCCAGACCAAATGACCTCAATTCTTTCACAACAACCGAGTTCAATTCCAGCATATCATTCCGAACATCAATCACTGCAGAATCTTGGTTTAAGCCGGAGATTCTACCTTCTGCTAACCTGTATTTCTTAGCCTTCAGGTGTCCAAATGAACCTGCTCCGTGAACGATAACTAATTTCTTAGAAGTTTTCGAGCATACTTCTGCAAGTAACCTGATAATCTCAAGATTGACGGTGCAAAGTTGGTCCTTGTGAGTGATTAGTCCACCACCCCATTTGATGACAACCGTGCCCGCCATGCTTGTGGCAGGAGTTTCCTACTAATGTGTGCATTGGATTTACATGGGAGAGGCGTTACCGGTCAAACATGACAGAGTCACCTACTGTTGATGAATTCATTCGACATATGCAAGCAGAGTTAGATGCTTGTGAAGACATTGTTGACAAAAATGAGAGGCAGAAGCGACAGTGGCAAATAGAATCTTCACTTCTGCTCGCTATCGAGTTCTCTACAAGATTCAAAGAACTGTCAAAGCTAGGACAAAATCCACTGAAAATAGTCCAAGCACTTTCTACTCCTAATGCAGATAATGCGGAAATAGCAAAGCAAGTCATTGCAATCGCAGGTGGATTGTGCCCGCACTGCGGTGCAAGTGTTGACCCAGACCTAGACTTTTGTTCGGCTTGTGGAAATTACATAGAGTGATTACTCTTCTTCCCACATTGCAATCATGTCTTGGATTGAAGGATCGTCTGCTTCAACATGGTAAAGATATTCTGAAGGCATTTCTTCACATAGGAATACGGTAGTACCCGCTCTCCAAATCGTGTATCCATCAGCTATTGCTCTGGTTGTATCTACTTCCAAAATTGCAGGCCTTGAAATCCTGACGTGACCAGCTTCCATTGCGTTTGAGATTGTCTTTGACAGATGAACGTGTTTTCTGTCTCCTGCTGTTATTCCGTACTCCATGTGAGTAGAAACCGTTTCGGGGTCACACGGCCAGTAAAGTGCTTCAGGAATATCATCGGTCGGCAAATCCAACTCCAATTCGATTGAGTGCCCGTATGTCGCTCTAATCATCTCGCCTTCGACTTGATACCTTCCTTTGGTATCAGCATTAGCGATTGCTTCGAAATGCCATCCTCTTAGCCAGTGGAAGTGTCTTCTCTGGTTTTGAATTGCTTCTGATAACTCTCTGGAATTGACCCATCCGTTAAGATCCATTTCGACTCCAAACTTTTCTGGAGCGTGACGCAGCACGAGGGCAAGGATTCTACCAAGGCTGTTCGCCTCTCTATCTGACATTATGAACTTACCTTCTGCATTGCAGACGGGGCAATTAGTTCCACTGAAGTGACCATGTTCTCTACATTGTCTTAGCATGTCTCGGGCTGATGACAACTCCTTCATAATCAGTTCTATGAACTGAGATGAGATTTAGGGCAATGATATTGAAAGCACTCCTTTTGGACGGTTCATGCGAGCAGTAATCTGTGACTACGTCAGGACTCCTTTCCACAGAGCACACAAGGGTGAACTTGCACAAGTTAGACCTGAAGACATGCTGAATGCTACCGTCTCAGAAATTATTGCTAGAAGCAAAGTCAATGTAAACGATATCGAGGACCTTATGTTGGGATGCGCATACCCAGAAGGAGTACAAGGACTCAACCTTGGGAGAATTGCAACCTATTTGCCAGGGCTACCAAACACTATCCCGGGTATGACGACAAACCGCCTGTGCGGCTCATCAATGCAGGTTGCACACACTGCAGCAGGTGCGATTAGTATTGGATCTGGTGAGGTTTTCCTTACGGCAGGAGTAGAAACAATGTCGCTTGTGAAAAGAGGAGGGTGGAATCGTGACTTGCACCCTGGGATTGAAGCAGAATACCCTGATGCCTACATCTCCATGGGATTAACTGCAGAAAACCTTGCCAACGACTACTCAATATCAAGGTTGGACCAGGAAGAATTCGCTCTTGGAAGTCACCAAAAAGCCCTCAATGCACAAAGCAAGGGACTGCTTACTAAAGAAATCGTACCTGTCAAATCACCAGATAAAATGGTTGAATTAGATGGTTGTATGAGAGAGTCTACCTTGGAAAAGATGGCAAAATTGAAACCTGCATTTATCGAAACTGGTAGTGTTACCGCTGCTACATCATCTCCACTTACCGATGGTGCAGCTTGTAACCTAATTTGCTCACAGAATTACGTAGAAGAGCATAGCATGAATGGAATGGCAGAAATCGTATCCACTGCCGTTGTCGGTGTGCCACCGCATATCATGGGCATAGGTCCTGTTGAATCCTCAAAGAAAGCCTTAGCAAGAGCAGGCATCACTTTGGATGAGGTTGACGTAATTGAATTAAATGAGGCTTTTAGTGCTCAATCTTTAGCTGTGATGAAAGATTTAGAACTTAATTCTGATGATAATAGAGTGAACATAGATGGAGGAGCATTAGCAATAGGTCATCCTCTAGGGGCTAGCGGAGCACGCATCCTAGGAAAAGCCGCATCATTACTCAACAGAAGCGGCGGGGAGTACGCTCTAGCATCGATGTGCATCGGTGGAGGAATGGGAATCGCTACCATATTGCGAAATTGCCAATCATAACGTTCATGTGATATCGCATATCAAGTGGCCTCATGGGTATCCGCAAAGGCCGACGCGAAGCCTATGAAAATCTAAGCATCTCTGAAGAAGGAGACTGTCCACGCTGTGGTGGTGAAAAGCAGCCCTCGACACTTGCTGGATACCTAAGTTGTGTTAGATGTGGATATGAGTGGAAAGATCCAAATCACGTGGCTCAGAAAAGAGGTCCGCCGCAAAACTACCGCAGAGATGCTGAACTGATTGAGGAATTTAAGAATGAAATGCAATCTGGTGACCTAAGTAACGTCCTAGGTATTGACAGTGGACTATCCGGGGAGCAAGAAGCCTCTTTGAAGAGACTAGAAGACAAATGGATGAGTGGCATGAGTGGACACTTTAATGCAGCCGCAGAAGAGAGAAAGCCGCTGATGATTTCATTTGATGATGATGACAACTTAGTTGATACCACAGTTGGAAGTATTACCATAGTTGCAAACGGCTTTGACGGCGGGGAAGAAATTCGGCTAGAATACCCCGGACTTGGAACTGAGTTCTACGCCTATGATGAAGCAAGTGAAACCGGTTGGCGCAGAGGAAGGTCTGCTGAAGATACAGCTCGCTCCATAACCAACGTCATCAACCGATTCTCAAATTTGGTTTACGCCAACCAAGAAGGTAGCATTATCCTGTTAGAGTTACGTGATGAAAATCTAAACGCAGATTCTCTAGTCATCTTTGTGGATGATCCAGGAGGTACTGACATAGTTGCTGAGAAATCTGGAGTCTCAATGGACCCTCGTGATGTACGAATGGTAGAGGATTACAAAGTGGTTGTAGAAATCTGCCTTGCAGACGGAATCATTTCCCCGTCCGAAGACCAAATGTTGTGGGCAATGAGACAACAATTAGGTATCGACGATTACTTGCACGTGCAGATTGTCCAGCAGATTTTTGGAGAGCATGCCCTCAAAGAATGTACAAATTGTGGTGCTATGGCTGACCTTTACGCAGACTATGCGGCATGGTACTGTAAGGCATGTGAAAATTGGTGTTAGCGTACTGATATATAGAATTAAATTGGCGCTAACCTCCACCATGGTTCTAAGGCATTCTTCATAAGGTGAGAGCCGATGGGGCGGAATGGCGAGTATTATGGCTGAAGAAGTACTTTACATTGGAATTGACCTTGGAACCTTTCGTTCTGTAATGGTATCAAGTGACAGTCACGAAGAAGAAGAGTTGACTGTTATCGGTACACCAAAAGACCCAATCGCAAGAAATTTCTTGAAGAGAGATGTTCTATTCGGAAATGAGGCTTTGAAGAACAGGTTAGCACTTAACCTCTTCAGACCTCTTGAACTGGGAGTCATCAAGGACACACCAGAAGACAGAGAGTTCATCGCTCATTTCATTACCCACCTAATCGGGTTGTCTGACCCAGAAGATTACGACAGAGTTGTTGCAGTAATCGGTGCTCCTGCTGAGGCAAGCCACGTCGACAAGACTTCAATTTTCGATGCAGCAGCTGGATCAGTCAACGCTGCTATGATTATCTCTGAACCATTCGCTGTCGCATACGCCCTGGACATGATTGAACACACTTTGGTCATCGATATTGGAGCAGGTACAACTGACCTGTGCCGTGTTTACGGTACAATTCCAGGTCCAGGGGACCAAATGCACACAGGATACGCTGGTGACTACGTAGACAACCAAATTATCCTCGAAGTACAGAAGAAGTACAACGGTGCACAGATCACCAAAGACATGGCTCGCAGATGGAAGGAACAGTACTCTTTCGTTTCAACATCTACACCAGATGAGCCAATTATGGTCGACTTCTCAATCGAAGGCAAGGCAATGTCTCTAGACATCACAGATTGTATCCAAGCAGCATGTGAGTCCATCGTCGACCCAATCGTCGAGAACGTCAAAGCACTAATCGCAGGTTCAAACCCAGAATTCCACGATGAATTCCGCAGGAACATGGTTCTAGCGGGCGGTGGCTCTGGAATCAGAGGACTTGGTGCTCTTATCGAGAGAAGATTGTCAGACATGGGCGAAGTCAATGTCCACGTCGTAGATGACCCGGTTCGCCTCGGAGCAATGGGTGGTCTAAGACTGGCAATGGAAGTTCCAGAAGATATGTGGAAGAACCTAACTTTAGCATCTCGCTGATTAGTTCACTCTTCTTCGTAACCAAGAACAAGTGGAGAATCACAATGAGGACATTTGTCCTTGGGCGAAAGCAAATGTGGATTTACCGCAAGTACTGCTAAGCAGGTTGGACATGCTGCCAGCATTTCATTTGCTGGAAGCTTAATGCCCTCATCGTAAACAGAATGACCGCTGTATCCCATTTGGTATACAGGGTGGAAGTGAATTCTTATGAATCTCACAGATGAAAATATAGCATATCCTAAAATTAATGCAAACAATAATCCAGATATGTTTCCAGACAAAATAGTCATCAGGTTGAAGAATAGCAAAATTGCGAAGATTACCGTTAACCCTCCGATAATGATTGGTGCAAACCAATACGCCCAAGCAGACCTATTCTTGTAACCAGACCACACGGCTAGAAAGAAAGCGCCAGGAATCAAGGCTAAACTACCGAAAAGAGAGTAGAAGGCAAATGTGACAATTGCTGAATCAATAATTAGAACAAATGCTGTTCGATTGTGAAGAGATTCGATAGGATTCGAATGCTGCGGCCTAGAGCCAGCCAGCACAATCTCATCAGCATCTGCCATACCCAAACCACAGTAGATTTACAATTCAAGTAACCGGTTCTTTGTTCCAAATTTTCAATATTTCACAGCGAAGGCGTATTGAAGCAGTGACCCGTGCCCAAAACATGCGTGACACCGATGTCGAGATTCGTGGCTCTTCTCTGAAAGGGCGTCACGTCTTACTCGGAGTAAGCGGAGGTATTGCCGCAGTCGATACCGTAAGACTAGCTAGAGAACTCAGAAGGCATGGAGCAAATGTCTCTGTAATCATGACACCCTCTGCCCAACAGGTCATCACTCCAATGGCAGTTCGCTGGGCATGTCAGGGAGAGGTAATCACCGATTGGGATGGAGACTTAACCGCTCTTTCAGGATTTGATGCGGTTTTGGTCACTCCTGCAACTAGGAACATCATCGCTTCCTTCATTCATGGCGTAATGAATGGACCACTTCTGATGGCACTCGCAGCCGCTAGAGGTAGAAACTGTCCGATTATGATGGTCCCATCAATGCATAATGATCTTGCAAATGATCCAGTTACAGAGGACCTAGTTATCGAATGTGTGAAATCAGGAGTCAAAGTTCTTTGGGGGCCTGAAGAAGAAGGAAAGCGTAAGACTCCAAACCATGAAGAAATTGTTGCCAGACTCGGAAACTTGGTGAATAAGAACACGACCTCGGTTGTAGTAACACTTGGTGCAACCAGAAGTTCAATCGATGATGTTCGATATGTTCAAAACACTTCTAGCGGAAAAACGGGTTACAAGATAGCAGATGACCTTTACAGACACGGCATGGATGTTACTTGCGTTAGTGGTGTTACTACCTGCAAAAAACCAGATTGGCTTTCCCTAGACATCAATTGTCCAGATCCTGATGATATGTTGAGAGAACTAAAAGCCTTAGCGAAAGACAGGATCGATGTTTGGATTCACGCTGCAGCCGTCTTAGATTACATTATTCCAGAACCAGTTGAAGGTAAAATCGCTTCATTACAGGGTGCTTTGGATATTCAATTGACTGAAGGTGCGAAGCACATCAAAGAGTTGAGGGAACTATGTGAAGGCTCAACTCGAATAGGTTTCAAATTAGAGAGTGGAATCAAACAGAAGGACCTCGTTTACAGAGCACATGCCCAAATCCAAACCGCAGGAATGACTGCAACAATTGCAAATCGTATGGAAGACTACGGAAAGGAAGGTAAGCCAAGGGGATGGCTAATCGACGCACATGGCGCCAATTTTGTTCTAGAAACAGAAGACGACATGTGCGAAGCAATACGCTCTGTAATCGAGAATAACAGGTGATTATTCTGCGAAGATTTGTCATTGTTGGAACTAGAGCCATGGCAAAAGGCAAGCTCCCACTCAATGACATGGCAGGAGGAGCAGGAAGAATGGACGTCCTAGTTAGGGCTCTAATGTCATCAATTCTAACCAGTCATGGGATTAGAAAGGACGTCGAATTTACTATGATACTTCTTGGTGGACCTGGACCAGCAAGGAGAATCAAATTCGTTTCAAATGAACTCAAAGGAATACATGCAGAAGAAAGAGCGGTTGCAGGGAAGATTGCTGCTGTGATAAAAGAGCCAATACCACCAAGAGGACACTGGATTGAAAGAAGCCCAGGGATATATGATGGAGGAGGAGATTTGGACATGACATTGGATGATTGGAACTGTCCATCAATTAGGCTAGAAGCAGATTCTCCAAATCTATATTCCGGCCAACTACCCTCTGATTTTACTATAGATGACATCGGATTTATTCTAGGGGATGACAAAACTTTGGAATCTACAAGGGGAATACCTCGTAGTCTTGGTAAGACATGGTTACAAGGGCATACATGTATAGCGATAGTTCACTTCCTTTTAGACGAAGGTGTGAATCTCGAACTCTGAGATATCAAAGCCAGTTTGGAAGACCATCCTTACTGTTTTCTAACGCCCAACCTAGCAAAGACATGTCCATCTCGAGAGGATGTGTTTGAGGCCAAGATGGCATGCACGTGACGCTAGCAACCCCGACAATATCTGAATCAACATCTCCCCTATCAACTTCGTCGACGTCGATTCGAGCTGCTCCAAGTTGGAAGGTAGACGTATCATTAGAGAAAGTGATTGCACTGCGATACCATCGCATGCCAAGTCTAGTAGTTGCAAATTTGCCTTCCCATCCCCTTGGGACGTTTAGATTGAGTAGTATCTCACCCGCTGCAAATGATCTTCTCAAGGCAGCGATTGGGTCATCTTTCCAACCCATATTTGTCTCCTTTGGCCAAGAGGTTAGATGTGGTGCGTTAACGTCAACGTGGGGGCGATTGAGATTAGCAGGCTCATCTGGAAGTACTGCTAGTGCTGCCTCAACAAGTTGTACTGTTGCTTCTATTGCAATTTCCATTCCTTCTGGGTCGAAAGAGGACCATGATGAGGCGATCGCAGGCATTCCGTACATTCCCGCTTCCCTAGCAGCGGCTATAGTACCGCTGTGGTAGGCATCCTGTGAAAGGTTCGGACCTAGGTTTACACCACTAACAACAAGTTTTGGCATTATGCCAGGAACCAATTTTTGCAACCCTCCATCCAAAGCAGCGATGATGCAGTCACAAGGAGTGCCTCCAATAGAAAATTGATGCATTCTATCTCGGTCGTCTTCGATTTTTGTAACAGAAAGAGGCTTGCCTAGTGAGATTTTCATACTCACTGCTGAATTGTTTTCACTCGGTGCGAATACGATACAGCCATGTCCTCTTTCGTGTAGTGCTGTAACAAGCGTTTGCAGACTTTCTGCCTCAATACCATCATCATTTGTCAGAAGAATCCATGCCATGTTCTGCACCTCCCTTAATCACGAGCATGATTCCGAAAATCAGAATCAAACCACCAAGCCATGTCCACTTTTGTGGAATGTCTTCATCAAAGAAGAACCAACCAATGAAAGCGCCAATAATAGGCTCGAGAGTTACTGCAAATGATACCGTTAGTGGTCTTAGCCAACGTAGACATGCGTTTAGTCCTGTGTGTCCGACTATACCCGCCAAAAAGGCGAGTAAAATGAACCAACCAAGCAAATCTGATTCAACCCATCCTACGGCAGATGTGCTCTCACCCATCAAAATTGAGAACGGAATAAGCAAGATTCCTCCTAATAGAGTAACAGGTACTGCGTAGACAAATACAGGCATCCATTCTCTTAGTATCCTTCCTGCGACGATATAGCCAACAACAGTAATCGCTCCTGCAAAGGCAAGGAAATCGCCCCAAAGTGTCACGTCTCCACTGTCCTTTGCGTCTAATAGAGTAATTCCAGCACCAACCAGACCAACTAAAGCACCCGCTGTCTCAAGAGAGTGAGGTTTTCTCACAAAGATTGCCGTCCCAATTACGATGATAATCGGATGACTTGTAACGAAAAGTAGAGAATGCGCTAGTGAGGTATGGTCGAGAGAAGTAACCCAGGTTCCAAAGTGCGCAGCTAGTGCAATTCCTGAACCTGCCAAAATTAGAACAGTTTTCTTCTCAGTCAACTTCCTTTTTTCAGTGATTTCCATCTGTCTGTATTGCCAAATTGCGAATGGAAGTAGCATCAACACTGTGATTTGTAATCGCCAAGATGCTCTCATTAGCGGTGGAACCGAGTCGACATGGGACAAAATAGCCCCAGCAGATGAGACTCCAACTACTCCTGCAGCCAGTAATCCCCACACCAACGGTGGTGTGCGACTCATTCTCATGCCTCGACTAGTTCAGCATCTTGAGATGAGCCACCAATGACTCCCGCTCTCTTGAAGAGGAAGTAAATCAGGTATCCAATTACCAAGTTCAAGAATACGAAGCCACCTAGTCGCACGAAGTGCCATGTAAGGCTACTACCGAACTCAGGGTCCCAGAGCGAGTCGATGAATGATAGAATACTGCTTTCTGTACCGAAGAATGCCTCTCCTGTTAGCAGACCTGCTGCAACCATGAATGTTCCAAGTAAGATTAGCGCTCGCTTCTTTTCTGCCACTACAGTGCCTTCTTCTTCCTTGATTGCATCGATCTTTGGTTTGAGTTTCTTCTCTTCCCACTGATCTCTAGCAACTCCACCAATCAACATTGGAAGTGTGTGAGGAACATCCAGGTACATACCCAATCCGAATGAAGTACCCATTCCAGTTGCCCATTCGACAAATACACCTAGAAGGAATCCTAGTAGCAGTAGGGTTAGGTCTCCTTGTCCCTCTGCGAAGATAACTGAGAAAGTTGCGAATGCATTTGCTTGTGGCGCAATCAATTGAATTCGACCTTGTGCCAACTCATTGGCTAGGAAAATTGCAACACCTGCGCCGATTACAGCACCAGGAACAACTCCCATGATGTTACCCTTGGAGATATGATATGGCCTGTTTCCGATGTACAGGCTATTCTTGTAGTCTCCAATTACAGTACCAGACATCGAAATTGCAGAACCGAATACTGTGGTTCCAACCAATCCCAAGAGAACAGCCTCTTGGGTTGTTAGGCCAAGTGGGTCTGTGAAGTTCAAGAACACACCAAACAACATCAATAGAACGATGAATGATGTACCAGAAACAGGCTCAATTCCTGTTTCACCCATTACTCTTACAGCGATCGCACCTAGCAAGAATGTAGTCATTAACAGAATTAGTGAGAACACGATACTTGCTACAAGAGGGAATTCACCCAACATGAAAATTACAATCATTGAGCCAAAGGTTAGCAGCATGAAGATTGGAATGTGAGAAAGTGGCCATTCATACCATCCCTTTCCTTCCATGTATTCCTTGCCGCTGTCTCCCTTGAACGCCTTACCAATGTCAACGAAGATGTTAGCAAATGTCTTCCACATCTTTAGTAGACCAAATATTCCACCACCGACAATTGCACCGATTGCAATGAAGCGTACTGCCTTTGCGAAGGCGTACATTTGTACTGCTCCAGTGCTACTTGGGTAATCTGCAGGATTGACAGCGTGTAGAGCTGCAGGTAGTTCCTGCAATGGCACACTTGCCCCGATTTGCCCTTCATAGACAGGAAGGTTGAATGCAACCGCAAGAGGGACAAGGAAGAACCACCCAACTATTGTTCCAAGGTTGACTAAGAATGCAACTCTTGTCTTCATGAACCAGCCGATAGCGAACATCGAAGGTGTTAGTGCCACACCAACGTAGGTGTACATGAATGGATTGAAAACCGTATCTGGATTGTAGTGGGCCGGACCTGCTGCAACACCACCAACGACTTCACCCGGTTGGTGAATCTTGGCGTGGGAGTAGAATGATGCTAGACCAAATGTGTCTCCGGATAGCATCTCGGCAAGATAGTCGCTCAGTGCTTGACGCTTACCATTCATCCATACCAATGGATATTCGATTAAGAACAAACCAACCATGGTTATTGCAGTCCAAACTCCGATTGTCTTCAGAGATTCTCTCGCATGCTCAACTGCACCAGTGCTTACGTCGCTAGCAATGTCGAGCATTTTCAGTGTTGCCTCGAATCCCGGCAAAGGAAGTGGATCCTCAACAAGCCAAACACGTCTAAAGATAATGAAATACATGACTCCGAGGAACCCAGCAAACATAGATGCTACAATTCCAACGAATGCTAAACGCATTGTTTCGCCTTCACCTAATACGATAAGCGGTCCATCCGATAACCAATATTGAGGGTCTGCTGCTAACAAGAAAATAGCAGGGAATGTGAAAATGAAACCTGTGGAAGCGTGAGTTGCACCTGTTGTTGCAGATGTTGCAATGTTTACTTCAGATGGCGACCACTTCAGAGCCATACCCAAAACGTAAGCGATGTACCAAGCTGCTGAAATCGCCAAACCAAGTTTTAGACCAATGTATGCGGTAACACCAGAGAAAATTGCACCGATTCCAATGCCAATCATTACTTTCTTTGTATCCCAGTGGGAAACTTCAAACGCTTCTTCTAGATTCTTTTCTTCGAGATACTGTTCCAAAACACCAGTGTTTAGGTTGTTGTACATCTCGTCATCTAACCAAGTGAGAGTACCGCTTTCAATCGCCTTCAGACCTTCCGGTGTAACCGGTTGGCGATATGCCGACTTCTTTACGCCCACTATCTCACCTCAGACGAAGTTCAATGGTCACGGATAATCTTGTAGAGTCCTAATGCTTCCATCCACATGATTTCTTTGCCAGCGTCGATTTCCATTTCATCTTCCATTGGTAGAATCATCATTGAGTGGTCACGCATGTTCATTGCGTGAACTTCAGCGCCTTCGATGTGGGTTACCATTGCAGTTCCCTTCTCGATTAGTGGAACGTTGATGGAATCTGTTACGCTTCCTACGTGGGAGATTTTTTGGCCGGTGAAAATGTCTACAAGTTCTAGTCTTGCCTTTGCAGAACCGTGCTTACCTGGCTTGGATTTCGATATGGAATTTATCTTGTACGCTTTGTCTTCAACGCAGCAGTATCTACCTACCTTCAGAGTTCGAATTTCAACACGGGTTGTTCCTGGCATATGGCTCCCTCAGTCACAGGCAATGGTTGGGGCTTATGACGGTTGCCATTGATTCGGCTAACTACTCACAAGTTGCGTACATCCAAAATGTCCCCATTTTGTCCTAAATCACCTACAACGTAAGGTAGTAGTTTTTTTGCCACATCGTCAGGATTTGTCAGTTCTCCGTTCTTGTGATAATCAATGAAATTTTGAAGAAGTGGGAATGAGGATTCGTCCGCTTGACGTATCTCCTTCTGCATCCCTGTATCAACAATCCCCGGAGCAATTGCCAGAGCAGATATGTTCTCTGATTCTCCTTCTTCTGCCAAACATCTTGTCCACATATCTAGACCAGCTTTAGAGACACAATACGAACTCCAACCGTGCAGAGGCCGCTTTGCTGCACCACTAGAAATTGTAATCACTCGTGTATGAGAGTCACCACCGATCAGCATGTCTAATGATTGAGTTAAGTCTTGAACTCCAATGAGGTTTACATTCACAGCTCGCTCCCAACTATCTCGCGAAACATCAAGCATATTTTCGATTGGAGAGATAGTCCCCGCATTATGGACAATACCCGACAGGTGTTTGAAATCCCGTTTGATTTTGCCAACGGCATTCAAAATGTCTTTTTTGGAAGCCAAATCACAAGAAACAACTTGTGAATTTGGTGAAATCTGTTTCAATAAATCATTCAGTGCATCTAAATCTGGACTATTTCTTGCTAGCGCAATTACAGATTTTCCAGAATTTGCGAGCGACAGTGCGATTGAACGACCTAAACCCTTGGACGCACCAGTGACGAGAAATGTATCACTCATGCCTCTCTTAATGGGATTAGGCATTTGATGCTTTCATTCATTCCAAACTCTGAATCCATCATCAGTAGAATGCCAATATCTGCCATCCTCATCTTGGTACCAATTTACACCGTGCTCATCATTTGGAAGCCATTCGCCGGTTGGCAACTCTTCCCATGATGATACAAAATCAACTGATGCGTTTGATTCCATTGATTCTTCTACAAGTTTAACTTGCTCATGTGTTTCAGTTACCTCTAATTCAGATTCATCATTGTCCAATGCCGGATGGACAGGTCCAATTACATCAGCTGTTTTTGAAGATGGTTTCTTCCTAAGTAGAACTGCGATAGCACCAAACAAAACGAAGATAATTCCAGTTGCTGCTAATGAAAGTATCAGAACTAGATTAGATTCTTCTTCTTCATCTTTGCTTTCAGCAGCATTTTGTTCAGTTCCGTCTGGAGACTGTGGAGTTGTCAAACAGCCTTGTGTATCCGAATATAGGAAAGCAGAATACTCATTCGGACATCTATCGGGTTGTGTTGCACCTTCTACGAATTGCCCGAGTGTTCGACCCTCGCTCCAATTCATATTGTCGTAATTATCTCCAAACCCATCTCCGTCGGTATCCTTCCATTGAGTTGGGTCACCGTCATTGAAATCTGTTTCATATGACCAGCCATCACTATCAAGATCTAAGCAGCCACGCTTGTCCTTTGTTGATGTCCCTTTTTGCAATGGACAATCATCTCCATCAGGAGAGTCGCTGTTATCACCAAATCCATCGCCGTCACTATCAATTGACTGATTTGCATTATTGTCGTCCCAATCTAAGTCAGCAGTAACCCCATCCCCATCAAGGTCAATTTCAGATGGGGCACAACCGACTAATGGATTTAGGATTGTTTTGTCTTCATCCAAAAATAGAGTCGTGTTCACCAGAGTTGTCTTCAATAGTGGAGTTGTTGGGCACTGGTCGACATCATCTGTGAATGAGTCGTAATCCCCATCTCTCTCGGATGGGCCACAACCACTTGAATCAACCATTGACCTCTCTTCCGGAGTAGTTTCTGGGCACATATCAAAATCAGAAGATGAGATTGAATCTCCAATGCCATCGCCATCCGCATCAATATGCTGCAGAGGATCGGATGGCAGATCATCCATAGTATCCGCCCAGCCATCACCATCAGAGTCAAGGCAACCAAACAGTCCATCTTTGTTTGATGTTCCTGCAACATCAACACAATCATCCCCTTCTAATCCGGAGTTATTGTCTCCAAACCCATCTGAATCCGAGTCAAGCCATTGAGTTGGTTCATATGGGAATTCATCTATGTTATTTCCATAACCATCACCGTCAAAATCAAACCACTCTGAGCTATCATTCACAAATGCATCATTCAAGTCTGCCCATGTATCGCCATCACTATCTAGGCAACCAATACTACCTTCGGTTGAGTTTCCAAATTCGTTAGGACAGTCATCTGAATTATCTCCAAAACCATCTGAATCTGTATCATTCCACTCTGTTGAGTCATTGGGATGGGTGTCATTGGAATCCTCCCAACCATCACCATCTTGGTCCGGGCAACCTATCTTATCGAGGTATGATGTCCCTGCCAAATCATCACAATCATCAACATCATTAGTGTAACCATCATTGTCGTCATCCAACTCATTTTCAGGACACCCAACGTCATTTACACTTAGACCAACTTCTGTATCTGGACAGATATCATCACCATCCCAAACTCCATCCATATCTTCATCAGGTAGTATGTGATACATATCGAGCCCTAATTTACCCCAAGTCAGGTACAAATCCCAAACACCAAGGCCTACAAAGCCCATCTGCTCCCATTTTAGTTGCCCAATCTCAGATAACAAATATCTGAGGAAAGGCATATTCTTAGTGAGATTACTGACAGAAGAAAACGCTCGCATGTCTGTCTGAAGTGGCCATTCACCGTTGCGAGAGGCATTAATTGAAGCGTTAATTGCATGCCCTCCCGCTAGAATTGCATCTTCCACTCCATGAGTTAAATTGTCAACTATTGGAACTATGTACAATCCATCTGAATTATCTAATGTAAATCCTAACTCTGTGAAACCGATGGAACCATCGCCCGCAGGGGCGGAGATTATGTCGGTTACGTTTTCCCTATCTTCCCCGACATCAAACCTGAATCTCGTTGATGTTGATGGATAAAAAGAGTCCTTTTGAGCACAGTTTTCACAAAGGACAAGTTCCTCAAGAATTGTTGTGTCGATTCTTTCTTCAGAGCGGTGAGCTAAGATGATCTCATCATCAATACAAGAGTCGTGTAAGTCACTCCATTCTCGAACACCATCGTTGTCATCACTTGGTGCTACTGAGTTCCAATCTAACGCCGGCATTCCACCTGCTGTTGTCAAAACACTCCTGCTTGACGCTGACGCTATCCAGCGAATTTGTGCTAGAGATAGCCCTCCAATTGTCTCGATACAAGTCTGTGCGTCTCCACCGGCTTTGACTATTAGAGCGCCGGCTGCCCTTCCATATGGAATTTCAAGAATCTCTTCATCGGTCGTATCACATTCCCAAATTCCTGTAAGAGAGTAATTGTTTGATTTGGTGGCTAGAGATGGATCTACACCATTCGTAGTCGAACCAATGTAGTGTTTAGATTCACATGCATCGAAAGTAGACTGGAATCTACCATATTCCCAAACACCAACGTAATCACTTGTAGCAGTGTAGGTTGATTTCCATGGAGACTCCATCAATGAGGTATAATGTAAACCTTGAACCCTCATGAAATTTTCAGAAATAGTATGAACAGAAACCCAACCTCTTCGCCAACCTATTGCGATTCTATCCCCATCTTCATTAAATTCTGCAGAAAATACACCACGGTTATTTTGGGTTGTTCCAAATCCGCTAATGGTACCGATATTCGCCCATGTATCTGTCCTGTATACGTAGAATTCTGTCCCATATCCTCGAGTTACTAGCATGCTTCCACCATCACTGGAAAAGTGGATATCGTGAACCCAACCTCCCAAGGATAGTTCTTTGATTATCGATTTTGATTTAATGTCAGTAACGATGACAGTGCTATCCTGTGCACCTGTTGCTAGATACCTCCCGTCAGGACTCACCGTCAACACTCTAACGTAATTTGAATGATTTGTTAAGTTGAGATACATTGTGGAATTTTCTGTCCAAAAACCAAAGACTCGCTGATTTCCGCTAACGAAAACAATCCTTCCATCTGGTGTTGTATCAATGCCGCTCACCCAGCCCGGCAATCCAGGGAAATTTTTCTCGAAACTATAGTTGCTGGTGTAGTATGACTTTAGGGTAGAATCGAAACCACCACAGAATATTCTTTCATCATCTCTCGACCATCCGACTTCGTATATGTCACTAGAGGTTGTACCATTCCATAGATCTGCTACAAATGTCCCTGTTGTTGCGTTAATTACTGTGCA
Organism: Euryarchaeota archaeon UBA550; assembly: GCA_002506705.1. GTDB lineage: Archaea > Thermoplasmatota > Poseidoniia > Poseidoniales > Poseidoniaceae > MGIIa-K1. Next base: position 5,573 of record DAYA01000080.1, on the reverse strand, counting down.
ACCACCATTTTTGCTACCAATGACTAGATTATCGCCATTTGGTGATATCTCGATGTCCATTATATCCCCTTGCATTGTGTATAGATTTTTGAGGAAAATTCCAGAGCTATCATACATAGTAACTCGATTGTTGTTGCTTCCAGCAAAGAAAACGCTCCCGTTTATTGCCCACTCAATTACGTTGACTTCTCCAGAGGTTGTACCGGTGGTAACCCGTACAGAAGCAGACTCACTCCAAGCATGTCTTGTTGGCTGCTCAAAGTCTGCTAGACCGTCTCCATCACTATCTGGACAGCCAAAACCAGCAGTAGAATTAGCGGTACCGGCTGCAAACGGACAAACGTCGTTTGAATCGTTGATTCCGTCCCCATCCCCATCTGAAGCACTGACTAGTGGTATGAGTGTCATTGACACCATCAACGCCGCCAAAACCAAGGCTTTACGCATGAGGTAAAATGTTCAAATCGACTACTAAATGTTTTATCCGATACGAGTCAAAGACTCAAGAATAATCGTAGAACCCTTTGCCTGATTTTCGACCGAGTTTTCCTTGTTCAACCATTTCTATTAGAAGAGGTGCTGGGGCGTATTTGTCGTCACCCATTCCTTCGTGGAGGACATTCATAATGTGAAGAACTGTATCGTTTCCAATCAAATCTGAGAGAGCAAGTGGGCCAATCGGATGATTCATTCCCAACTTCATTATTCCATCAATCGCTTCTGGTTCTGCAACACCCTCTTGCAGAGTTAGGATTGCTTCGTTAATCATCGGGCAAAGTATTCTGTTCGATACGAATCCTGGTGAGTCGTTGCACATGAGAGGAATCTTACCCATTCCCTCTGCTGCTGCAAGGACTGCTGAAGTTACAGATTCGGAAGTCTCCTTTCCGTTAATGACTTCGACTAATTTCATAATTGGAACTGGATT
>DAYA01000080.1:0-4288 GCA_002506705.1 Euryarchaeota archaeon UBA550 | reverse complement strand
ATGACCTTGTCTGGCCTAGAGGTTGCGGCTGCAATTTCGCTAATTGAAATCGAAGATGTGTTTGTAGCAAGGATGCAATCTTCCTTGCATATTTCATCTAGCTCTGAGAATATCGACAACTTCAAATCAAGAATTTCCGGCACTGCTTCCACAACTAGGTCAACATCTGCACAAGCTGACCTGTCGATTGCTGTGCTGATTCTAGAGCGAGCAGCGTTTGCATCTTCTTGCGACATTCTTTCCTTGGAAACCAACTTAGCGAGAGACTTTTCAATTGTGGAAATACCTTTGTCGACATATTCTTGCTGAATATCGATCATTACTACCTCTATTCCAGCGCATGCTGCGACCTGTGTAATTCCATTTCCCATTTGGCCGGCGCCCAAAACAGCCATCTTTGTGATGCTCATATTGTAACCCAAATGTTTCATGTTCATGATAATTGGCTTCAATCCAAGATAGCAATAAGATGATTCAAATTTGAATCCCATTTAGAACAACCATGCGAGAATGGCTTGGACTGAAAGACATACTCAGAACAGGATGGGTTAGAGCGGGTGTCGATTCGCCAGAAAGCGTGGCTGCACATTCTTGGGGAATGTCGGTGCTTGCCATGCATTTGTGCCCAAAAAATCTAGACCGAATGCGAGTAATTGAGATGTGTTTGGTTCATGATTTACCAGAAGTAGAGGTTGGAGACCTAACTCCTCACGATGATACTAGCACAAAGAGTGAGGATGAATACAGAGCGATGACTAGGTTAGCGCCACAATGGTTGGGGCTGTTTGAAGAATATGAGGCACAAGAGACTGAAGAAGCAAAGTTTGTGAAGTACTTAGACAAACTTGACATGGCCCTAATGGCCCGAATTTACGAGGAAAAACAGGGCTTAGACCTAAGTGAATTTATTGAGTCTGCTCGCAAAGTAATAGGCGAAACTAACTTGAAGTGAATCCTCCACGGCGGGACACCACAGTCCTGTAGTGTAGTGGTCCATCATCTCGGGTTTTGGTCCCGGGGACGTCGGTTCGACTCCGACCAGGACTATCCTCTAACCTTCTAAGCTGCAGGCGTGATTGTGATAGATTCAGGAGCCTGTTGCTCTATTGTCACATCCTCAAGTTCACGGCGTGTTTCGTCTGGATCGATGAATAATGCAGTTGCGATAATAAGTGTCTCAAAGACTGCTGCAATCAAGAAAAGAGTTGGATAATCAAATCGCTCTGATAGTGGTGCTGCAATTTGATACCCAATAATCGCTGAAAGATTCATCATAGCCATGTAACCTGTGAATTGTGTACCACCAACTTCGCTCCAAGTTATTCTCATCATAAGTGAGTAAATGCTGATACTGACAATTGCCATCATAAATTCTGCTAATGACCAAATGAATACAAGGTAGAATTCACTTCCCCACCATGATTCAGTTAACCCCCAAAATGCAGTAACTAAAGCACCGATTGTAGTAGAGTAAATGATAACGGATTTACCTCCAAATTTCTTTCCAAGATATCCTCCAGCAAGATAACCAAACATGGTTATTATCAGCACTAGGCCACCTTTTGTCGCATTGAATCTCTCTTGTGACCAATCTAATTCTCTTAGGAAAAGTAATGGCAACAGAGGAATCAAAAAGTGAGAAAGCGATACGAATAGGCTCAGTAGAATTCCCAACTGGGTTGACTTTAGTGAGAAAGCAGTTTTCACTTTCCCAATAATTTCTCTGAAATTTTGATTGCTAGATACTGCATCTTCGAAAGCAAGGTGTGAATCTTCGCTCCAAGGGAATAGTTTCTCGCCAGGTCGCTCTCTCATGTACAGTGGAACCATCATTATGGCTAGTAATATTGGGATTTGGACAATCAGTGCACCACGTATTCCCGTGTAACTGATTATCGTCCCGAGGCCAGCTCCTCCAATCATCCCACCAAGAGTTTTGGCAGTGAACATGTATCCGTTTACTTTCTCTAATTCTTGAGGTTTCAAAATGTCTACAGCAAGTGCGTCTGTACTCACGTCTTGAAGCGACGTGAAGATATTGTAAACAAGGAACATGTATGCAATAGTGGTAACGTCTTTCTCAACATCAATAAAGAAAACCATCAAAGTAAGCAGCAATATCATTCCTGTTTGAGCAATGAGAATCCACGGCCTTCTCCTGCCCATCGGACGATATTGGTACCTATCGATTATAGGGCCCCAAAAGAACTTGACTGACCAAGGTAGAGTCCCAAGGGTAAGCAACATTGCGAGGTCTTTAGCGGCAAATCCTTCTGCGGCTAGATAGGTGACAAATGTGACAGTGATGAATCCCCATGGAATTCCTTGGGCCACGTAAAGTGCACAGAGAGTGAATACCCTAGCACTGTAGCTCTCAACGAGAGTTTTCCCTTCCTCGCCTCCATCGTCATCAATCAATACAGCATCAATTTCTTCCTCAAGAATTAACCCAAGTTGGAACTGATCACTTCTTGTTGAAATGAATCCCACTAAAACTATGACTCCGATAAACCAAGGAGCAAACAGGAATCCAGATATCTCTCCACTTCCTACTGACATAGCAGTTGTATCATCATCTTCGTCAACCGGGTCTTCTGGTTCAGGCTCCGGTATTGGTTTTGGCTCCACGATGATTGTACCAATCATTCCAAGGTCTTCGTGAGGTTCACAAACATATTCGTAGGTACCATTTTCAGTGACGTTGAAAGTATAGGTGTAATCGACATTCCTCTCAGGATCACCTGAATCGAAAACACCATTCCGTTCAACTGCGTTATGGGGAAGTAATTGATTTTCCCACAAGAATCTGACAGTATCTCCTTCCTTGATGATAATTGTGTCCGGAGAAAATCGTAAATTTGTTCCATCGACTGTTACGGTAAAGGTCTCACCATCTGATTCGTTTAGGTTCCGAATTTGAGAGTCGACTGATTCAGTTATGCTGTTACTTGGAGTTTCATTCGTGTTAGAAGCAACAACTACTGAAAAAGACATCAGAAGTGCCAAAGACACAAGCATAATTGCAAGTGGTGACCTTCTGCGCATGAATGTCGGTTGCACCCTCATCTCATAAGAACTTCAGTTAGAGTTCTATGTTGAATATTGAACAGGTTTGGAAATTTAGTCGTTGATGACTTCTGGAGTTTTGGAGAGGTCTCTTGTGATATTCTTCTGATGAGATTCAATGGTTCCTCCACCGATTTCAAGAAGTTTGGAGTCTCTCCATAGCCTCTCAACAACGTATTCAGCCACGTATCCATAGCCACCCATAACCTGAATTGCTGCGTCTGCGATTTCCTTTGCTGCGGTTGTTGCGAATAACTTGACACCGTCGCTATCGAGTCTTTGTCCAACCTTGCCTAAGCCAAGATTGTTTGCAGTGTCGTAGATGTATGCACGCATTGCTCTGTACTTTGCCCAAGATTCTCCCACATACCTCTGAATCTGACCGAAGTCCCTGATTTGTCTTCCGAATGCCTCTCTGTCAGTAGCGTACTTGTTCATCTCATCTAGAGAACGACGAGCAATACCTAAAGACATAGCAGCTAACGTAAGACGTTCAATTTCTAAGTTACCCATCATGTGGAGCATTGAATCTCCAACTTCTCCAACGAGATTTTCGGCAGGAATAATACAATCTTCGAATACAAGCTCTGCCGTGTTTGAAGCACGCATTCCAGTCTTGTCTATTATTTTCTGACCAACACTGTATCCTGGCATACCATTCTCAACAAGGAAAGTTGAGAGTTGAGCTCGGCCCTTAGCATCCGTTCCGGTTCTGGCGTAAACCCAAACGACGTCAGCAGGAGTTCCATCATCGTCAATGCAGCCGTTTGTAATCCACATTTTCCTTCCATTCAGGACCCATGAGCCATCATCCCTCTGAACAGCAGAGGTTGAGAGACCGAGTACGTCAGTTCCTGCATCAGGCTCGCTCATTGCCATAGCACCAATCCATTCGCCGGAGCAAACTTTTGGCAAGATTCTAGCCCTTTGTTCTTCATTACCGTTGAATTCTAAGTTGTTTACAAAAAGCATTGAGTGTGCTAAGTAAGCAAGTGCAAACCCAGGGTCACTCGCAGATAATTCTTCATGAACAATTACTGTTGCAACCGCATCTAATCCAGCGCCTCCAAACTCTTCGCTAGCTGTTATCCCTAGCAAACCCATTTCTCCGAGGGAACGCAATAACTCGACATTGAATTTCTCATCACGATCATATTCCAATGCTTGTGGCTCAACGTGCTCGTTAACAAAGTCACGAACCATTTCACGCAACATTTGATGC
>DAYA01000070.1 GCA_002506705.1 Euryarchaeota archaeon UBA550 | reverse complement strand
ATCTTCGTATGGGAAGATGGAGTCAAGTTGGTTGGTAACAATCTGTATTATTTCCAGGCAATACACCAAGAATCTGATGTGATTCCAGAGAACATAGATGCAATACGTGCTCTGATGGGTACAGAATCGGATTGGCGGGTATCTGTTCAGAAAACAGATGCAGCAATTGCATCCATGTTTGAATGAGCCCTTTAGGGCTCAGCAGGGGCTTGTATTCAAGTACATATGCGCATTCCGGATATTTATGTTGGCGCAGCGAAGGACAGTAATCATCCTCGCAATACTCCTCCTTGCACCATTGTCAACAGCTAGTGACAATCCAATCGAAGTAGAGGCTAGCGAGCGTGATATTGCTGCCGCAAATTGGCACGCAATACAACCGATTGACACCTCTCAATCTTCACTAAAATCTCTTGATTATAACATACATTTAGAATCTGGATCATTCGATCCACTGACAGATGATCTGCCTAAATCACGCCTGGATGATTCTAATGATTACCGTACGACAGGGATGGCAATTATTCAACTCAAGCACCACACTGGAACATTACTCTATGATATTGTTGATGAGTACAATCTCTTCATACTCGACAATCTAGGTTCATCAAATTGGCTAGTAAGACTCTCCCATCCTGACGACCTTGCTAACCTTCAGAGCGATGAATCTGTCAGATGGGCAGGCGCTATGATGCCTGGTTGGAGAGTCTCCGAATCGGTGGATAGAACTACAGATTTCATTTCAATAATTCCTGCCCCAGACTTGAAGCCTTCTTCACTCGAACTTCTAGCGGTGGACTTAGTTTCAATGGGAGCTGATGAAGCATGGTGTGGATTGCATTTGTGCGAAGTTAAAGGATATCCTAACCTAGAATCTCTAGCAAGAGACGGTCGAATAATTTGGGCAGAAAAAGCACACGAAATTAGGTTAACAAATGCCGTAGCAGGAGCAATCGTTGGAATTCCTGAACTCAAGAACTCATCCTTGGGTCTCGATGGTTCAGGTGAGAAAATCACATTCACAGACACCGGAATAGACCAAGACCACCCCGACATTTTTGGCAGGATCGCCGGCGTTTACACCCAATATGGACTAGACCCTAATTCCGATGATACAAACGGTGGTCATGGCACACACGTAGCAATTACACTGGCAGGAGATGGAACAGGTGACTCAAGCGCTGAGGGGATTGCTCCTGGGGCATATGTCGTTGCATATGCATTGGAACACAACCCGACAGGAATTTTCGGGAGAATCGGTTCGATTTATGATATGCTAAATCACGCTGAACAAGAAGGGTCCAGAGTAGCCGTCAACGCTTGGGGGCTGAATGGAAACTACGGTGCATATACGGCTGACTCAAGGTCCGTTGACGTATTCGTTAACGATAACCCTGAATTCCTTCCAATCTTTTCTGCTGGAGATGACCCTTCTCAAAACTCCTCTAGTGTGATGGCCCCATCTACCGCGAAAAACGTCCTTTCTGTAGGTGCTTCTACTACAAGTCCAAGTGGCAGTGTAGCTAATTTTTCATCGCTTGGTCCCTCTTTGGATGGTAGGGTAAAGCCTGACATAGTCGCTCCAGGTGTTGCTATTTGTTCTGGAAGGGCTGAAGAAGCTGCGATTCCAGTTGGGACAAGTTGTGGTTCAGGAACCCACACAAATGGCAATGACATGTACATGTCACTCTCCGGCTCCAGTCAGGCGACCGCCGTGGCAGGGGGCTCGGTTTCCTTAATTCGTGAATTCATTCGAGAAGATGTAGGAATCACTAATCCTACTGCAGCACTCCTGAAAGCAGCCACCATAAATGGGGCAGTAGATCTTGGGACTCCCAATATTCCGAATTCAGAGGAAGGGTGGGGGCAAGTTTCTGTCGCAGGTTCCGTATTACCAGAACACAATGGAAACGTACTTTCAACTTACCATGACAATTCTCGAACACTCAATGCAGGATTTTCAACACTCTACCAATTTGATTTGGACCCAACCTCCGGTATCGAAATAACACTAGCGTGGACAGATGTTGCTGGCAGTGCAAACGCTCCTCAGGGTGAATCAAGGTTGGTTAACGACCTAGATTTGAAATTGACAGCACCTGATGGAACTGTGTACAAAGGAAACGTATTCGCCAATGGATTCTCAACTCCTAATGGAGTACATGATTCTGTAAACAATATCGAGAGGATTAAAATTTCACCGAATTCAGTTCTTCCTTCAGGCAAGTGGCAGTTGACAGTGAGTCACGCAGGAGGGCTAGAGCAAGCATACGCATTGGTTGTAACCGCCGACGCAACGCTTGACGAGAAAGCAGACCTGATTGTCTTTGATGGTTCAATATTCCCTTCATCTGCATCCCCACTTCAAAACGATCTAATCACATTGAGACTTTCATGGCTAAACCAAGGAACTTCTGATGCAGGTCAATTCAAGGTCAAACTCGAAGATCTAACAGAGGGTACAATAGTCTTCGAAGGAACACGTCAATCACTAGACGCAGGGCTGGTTGATTCCATTACGATTTATCATTCGTTTACATCAACTGGCGATCATGATATGAGATTAACAGTTGATGTCGACTCTCAAATTGATGAGATTAATGACGAACTAAGCGGAGTAAACAACAATATCGAAGAAATGACCATTTCAGTTTCTGCTCTGGGTGTTAGGCTGGTCGCCTTGGATGAAAACGGGCAAGAGAATGCGAACATGGTAAACCAAACAATCGATCCTTCAGAATCTGAAGGGTACACGTGGCCTGTCGTTCTGAAACACGAAGGTACAGGCCAGCAGTCAGTGAAATTACAATTGTCTCAAGTCCAAATCCCTCATCCTGTACGCGATGACTTACTGCTCCCACCAGAAGATACTTGGTCAAGAACATCAGATTTGTCAGGTCCTTTCACCTTATCTCCAATGGGACAATCCGGAGATTCAATCTACCTAAACATAACAATGAATGACGATGATGCAGACCTTTCAGGGCAAACAAAGAGATTTGCTATGGCAGGAACATATGTCATGGATGTTACTGCGAAGTATTCGAATAATCCAACCGTAAAACACACCATTAGGCTCAAGTTAGTTGTTGAGGAAGTAAAAGACGTTCAGGTCGCACCAGCTGGAACAACAGGTTTGGAAGCAATACCTGGTGGAAGCACAGCATTTTCAATATCGGTCAGGAATATTGGTAATTCTCCTGCCGTATACGATTTGGATTGTGTTAGTGAAAACAGGTGGGTAGTAGAGTTGGGAGGTTCTAATTCTTCTTCTTACTCTTTTGAGCCACTGGATATTCTAGAATATCTCCCCATGCAAGTAAGATTGTATGTCCCACCTGTAACCGATGGTTTGCCTGCGGCTGGAGCCACAGATTCGATAACTTGCTCCGTCACAAGTCAGACAGATTTGTCATTGAACATATCAGAAACAGTAACGCTGACGGTAAAGGCACTCGAATCGTTTTCAACTGATTTGATAGACCATGAGGGAATTCCGGTTGGTCCTGCTACTACCGCTAGAGATGTGAATGTAGATACGGCAGAGAGGTTGAATCTATCACTAATCATAGAAAACACTGGTAACGCTCCATTGGATTTGACCGTCAGAGTAAATCCCGAGCTTACCACTTGGACTATTCAAGTTCGTACAGATTCTCAAACCAACAACAGAGAGGTAACAATTGAAATTCTTCCGGGACAAACGGGCGAGGTTGAGTTTGAAGTTCTAGTCTCCCCAGTTGCCGAAAGGAATGATGAGAACCGTCTAGTCATAAAGACCAGTCAGGATGTATCTAATTTCATTATAAATGAAACAACTCTGGTGGTAAAAGATGAAATTGGTCTTTTGATTTCACCACCAACAAATGGAACACTCGATGTCACACCCAATGGTGAATTCACTTACACGACGTTAATGATAGAGAATACCGGAAATTCTCAAATCGGTTTGGAATGGACAAACTCACTGCCATTGGATGGGTGGGAGGTAGGATTTGCAGCCCCTCCAACTATCTTGGGGCCCAGGGAAAGTAGCGAATTAATCGTTGGAATCAAAGCACCAGTGAATGAGTTGACATCTACTACATTTGATATTGGAATTTATGCAACTATCAATAACGGCTTTGAGACACTACAAGTCTCAGAAAGTTATCCTGTCAAGGTCCAAGCCGGGGCCTTTTGCTCGATAGAATATGATGAGGAGTCTAGACCTCTACTAGGTATCGATCGTAACGACAATTCAATGCAAACAATCACAATTAGAAACGTTGGAAATGTACCTCTAGATTCAACACTAATTGCGACTGTAGATGCGAAAGATTGGGATGTATCACTATCAAAGGAAGAAATCTCAAATTTAGCACCCGGTGAGTCGGTAGATGCAGAGGTTAAAGTTGAGACGAATGATGACACAAAGGCAGGCATAGAAGAACTAACCTTGTCATGTGGTTCAGCCACAGCAACGCTGGAAATTAGCGTAAAGAATACACAATCACAAGGTGGGCTATTTGGAATTGTTTCTCCGACTGTTGGTTATTCTGTCATTGCGGCTCTGATTCTTTGTGTTGCAATTATTGCTAGAAGAATCAAGAGGTCAGCTCCTAGAGACACATCTGGAGAGGATTTGGTAGCACCAGATGCTCATTCTATTCCGGATGACGGTGCTAGAATGAGGGCTGTTATGGATTCCGTAGTAGGACAGGAATCCTTGGCGAGCGGTGGTGTTTCTGCTGAAGAAATAGCTGATGCATTGGCTAAATCAATTCCTAGTTTGCCTCCACCTTCTGCTCCCGCAATGGTGCCACAAGGAAGGCCTCCTAGCGCAATTCCTGCTGGTCGCCCGCCTGTAGCAATTCCTCAGGGGAGGCCACCAGCACCAGCGCCTCAGCCTCCTGTGCCGCAAGTACCTGCTCCACAAGTTGGACCGCCTTTGCCACCGGGTGGTTTACCGCCAGGTTGGACGATGGAACAATGGCAATATTACGGCCATCAATGGTTAGCCCAACAAGGCCAACAGTGAAAACAGAAGCAGTCTACGCCCGGGGCATGGAGAGCATAGTTTTGTTCGGTCCTCCCGGGGCAGGAAAAGGAACTCAAGCACAGCGAATCATGGATTCAACAGGCTTACCTCAAGTAAGCACAGGTGATATGCTCAGAGCTGCAGTTTCTGCGGGTACTCCTACCGGCATAGAGGCGAAGAAATACATGGATGCCGGGCAATTGGTACCAGACCAAGTGATAATCGACCTCATCAAGGACAGAATCAAGGAACCTGATGCAGAAAACGGCGTGATGTTTGATGGTTTTCCTCGTACTGTGCCACAGGCTGAGGCTTTAGCAGACATCACAACAGTTTCACACGTAATCTCAATCGAAGTTCCAGATGAGCGAATTGTAGACCGGATTTGTGGCAGGTACACATGTGCTGGTTGTGGTGCAGTTTACCATGACTCATTCAAGCCAACATCCAAGGATGGGATTTGTGATTCGTGTGGTGGTGATGAATTCAAGCGACGTGCTGACGATAATGCAGAAACAGTGATGAGTCGACTAGAGGCATATCATAATCAGACATCTCCTCTAGCAGATTGGTACGAATCCAAAGGAATCTTCCATGTGATAAACGGAGATAGAGCCATTGATTTAATCACAAACGACATTCTTGATGCACTGAAGTGAGTTGTAAGCATGAGCCGCAGAAGATCACGTTCGGGCGCAAAAAAGCAGCGCAGAGAATCTGCTTTAGAAGCACAAACTCACCTATCTTCAATCATTTCTGATGTGTCAATGCCGATGATAGCACGAACTAATGCGGCCAAGCATTTGGTTAGGACCTCATCTCGGAATCGACTTCCTCTGCCAGTTTCTCACAGGCATTGGATTTGCAGAGGATGCACAAGTCTATTGATTCCTGGTACAACTGCTAAGGTAAGAATTCGAGAAGGTCAGCGTATCACGACTTGCCTGGAATGTGGGACAATCAAACGTTTCGGCGGTGGGCCAAAGTATAATCGGGGGTGGAAAAATTAGCGACATCCCTGAAAGAATAAAACGACAGGCAATGAATAGAGATTTCCAACCCAGTGTTCGAATTGGTAAAACAGGAATAACTCCGAACATAGTAGAAGAAATTCGTGCCCAACTCAAAAAACGTAAATTAGTGAAAATCAAAATCAACAAAGGAATCTATGAGAGAGATTCCAGAACCCAAGTTTGGGATTACTTGGCGGAGGAAACATCCGCAGTGATTGTTCTTGCTAGGGGAAATGTTGGGGTTCTTTGGTCACAATCTTGACCTAACACTCATAGAGGCGAGGTATCTCCCGACAAACATGCGTACCAACCGTATCCTAAATCGACACCCTTCGCAGTGGATATCTTTACTCGCTTTAGTTGGTGCTGGATTGATGGCATTCATCACTAGCACAAATGCTGGTGGTGGGGCGACAGTTGACATCGGTATTTCTCTGAAAGATGGACTAGGTAAAGAGCCGGTTTGGGTAGGTTTAGGGATACTTCTGTTCGTTTACGCACTGATAATCACCGAGGTTGTACACAGGACTTTGGCGGCTGCTGTTGGGGGACTTGCAGCAATTGTAGCGTTGAATCATTACAAGGCTGGTTCTGCACTTTCTTTAGCAGAAACAACCACTCTCATCGAGTGGGAAACTATCGGTTTGCTCCTTGGAATGATGGTGATGGTTGGAATCATCTCTCACACCGGAATTTTCGAGTGGTTTGCGGTTCAAGCGTACAAGAAAAGCAACGGTAATGTTTGGACTCTGGTTGTAATTCTGTGCGCTGTTACTGCTGTTTTATCTGCATTCCTTGACAATGTAACTACAATGTTACTGCTTACTCCAGTTACGATTCAACTCGCCCGTGTACTAGACCTGAATCCAATTCCATTGTTAATCGCTGAGGTGTTGTTTTCAAACATTGGTGGTGCAGCAACAATGATTGGTGACCCCCCAAATATTATCATTGGTTCAATGATGAGTGAGTCGGCAATTGCAAACACAGATTATCCTCATCTGGCTAGTGACGGTGTATCATTCAACGACTTCATTATCGAATTGGCTCCAGGAATTATGTTGACCATTGTTCCAACTTTCATGATGTTGAAGTGGATGTATGCAGAAGAATTCTCTGGTGAGAGAATACGTGATGTAGAAGAACTTGAATCAAAGTACGGAGTAAAGGATGCCAAGATGCTGAAGACTTCAGGAACTGTTTTGGTACTTGTAATTCTAGGGTTCTTCCTGAATCCAATATTACACGTGCCCGTATCTTGGGTGGCTTTAGTTGGTGCGGTGGTGATGTTATTGGTCACTGACCCGCATGACCTTGAAGAACCATTAGAGAAAGTAGAATGGACAACTCTCATATTCTTCGCAGGTCTGTTTGTACTGATTCATTCACTGCAACACCTGGGAGTAATTTCTTGGATCGGTGATCAGGTTGAATCTGCAATCAGCTACTTCGACCCCGATTACCAATTCGTCGCAGCCCTTGTGATCATTTTGTGGGTCAGTGCAATCGCATCTGCGTTTATCGATAACATTCCATACACAATTACGATGATTCCAGTCGTACTGCAAATCGCTGACTCGCTATCACTTGACTTGGGTCCACTAATTTGGGCATTAGCCTTTGGAGCATGCCTTGGTGGTAACGGTACTCTGATCGGTGCATCTGCTAACGTAGTAACCGCAGGTATGAGTGAAGAGGCAGGATATCCGATATCATTCAATGAATTCTTCAAGGCAGGTTTCCCTGTCATGCTAATGACTGTAACAATAATCACTGGATATGTTGTTATGGTTTACTGGGTAGCAGAAGTTTGGAAATTCATATTCCTAGGAATTGCTCTGCTAGGAATCGTTTGGCAGTACTACAACGGTAAGAGCAAAGGAAAGAACTGGGCAGAGGCACTGGTCGATGATGAATCGATTATTGATCTCACAATTGGTGCATTACCGACTAAGGGTAGCGAAGAAGAGTGATTAGCACTCAAAGTTGCGGTGTGTTCAAAGGTTGTACGCCTTTGTCACACTTTGGCGGTCATATGCAGGAGTGCAGAGTTTGCGGTTTACTCTTCCTCGGTGGAGGGGCTTGCCCATCCTGCGGTTCTCAGGTCGCAATGGACATCACTGTTGACGACATAGTGATGGATGATGAGGCAATTCCTGGCTTGGAAGAAATCGCTGATGCAATCGGTGACGCCACACTTGATGTCGACAAATCAGAGGTCCTACCTTTCGGTTTGGGTGCAAAAGCGGAGGTGATTGAATCCTCTCTACCGTTCGGAGTAGGTTCGTTTACATCCGAAGTAAATGAAGTTGCAATTCCTTATTCAGATTCTGATGTTGATTCGGAAGGACCCGAAGAGGAAAATCAAATCGATTCTGTCGAAACTAATCCTGCGATAGTTGAGCAAACAGGCCTCAACGAAGTTGTTGCGACAAACGAATTTACACCCGTTGTCGAGGAAACAAGTAGTAAATTGCCTGTACAAACTGTTGCATCACCCACTGTTAACCACGAATCTATTGGGCACGTTGACGAAGATGTCCAGGTTGAAGCCTATGATGGGCTAGCAGAGTCCTTCTCTAGAGAAATACCATCTTCAGAGGGTGTGAAGGGACTTGATTCCAATGAATCTCCGATTTCTGCAGAGTTCTTTGGCGCTCAACCTACGAGGATTGTAGCAGACTTAACTGAGTTGAATGCCGACGCTGAAAAGGGAACTGACTTCACTGAAACCACACTGGCTGAAGAAGTGCCTGATATGTGGAAGATAGATGCGGCTGAGGTTGATATGGACGCCATCTATTCGCAAGAAGAGCAGATTGTTGAGGTCAATTTTGACAACGAGTTGGATTCAGGAGATGTCCAGGTATCATTTGACGACTTTCATCACTCACCTGTAGAAGAGTCGATGGCATCTGATGAAGACGCCCCTCAGCTTCATCCTGCGAAAGCACTAGCAGTCGAATCTTCTGGGCAACCAGAGATCAGCAGTATGGTAAACGCTGCATTTGAACATATAGCGAATTCATCATGGATGCAAGCAGCCCAAATACTCTCTACTGCCTCAAATAACAGGCCAAATGACCCTGCAATATTGAACAACCTGGGTCTTTCTCTATTGCAATCGGCATTAGAAATGGATTCAAAGAACGACCCGATGTCATCTTCGCAATATGAGGCAGCAATAATGGCCTTGCGTCAGGGAGCCAAAGTAGACTCTAACAACAATACAATCCTTCTGAATCTATCACACGCTTTGTTGGTTAGTGGCCGTGCTGAAAAAGCACTGAAAGTTATCAACGTACTACGCAGTCGTGATGCAAACAATCTTGAGGTTGAAAATACGCTTGGAGCGTGCTTGATTCAACTCGGACGTGATGAGGAAGCACAGTCAGTTTTAGAACCGTTTTCTTCAGATACCATAGTTGCTGGGAATTTGTCTCTGATATGAGCAATATTCCCGCTTAACACCAATGTGGCAGAATATACCAAAATTTTCGCAAGAAATAATAGTTATAAACGCTGCACTGAAAGGGTTTTTCAACGCAACTGCCTCGGCCATATGTCCCACTTCAAGTACGATGACTTGATATATGGGAGGTAGGTCGGGGGGTTGCTTATGCACCCGGGCATGCCAT
>DAYA01000019.1:12318-12450 GCA_002506705.1 Euryarchaeota archaeon UBA550 | reverse complement strand
GTTGTAGAAACCGGATATGCACACCATATTCCCCGTCTAATGGTCCTTGCAAATATCGGAAACCTGCTAGGAATCCATCCTAGAGAATTGACCGATTGGTTCTGGGCAATGTTCACAGATGCCTATGATTGG
>DAYA01000019.1:0-12003 GCA_002506705.1 Euryarchaeota archaeon UBA550 | reverse complement strand
ATGTTCACAGATGCCTATGATTGGGTAGTCGAGCCTAACGTGCTAGCTATGGGAACTTATGCGGTTGGAGAAGTGATGACTACCAAGCCATACGTTAGCGGTACTCCTTACATCAAGAAGATGGGAGATTACTGTGGAGATTGCTCTCTTCACTTCAAAAAGTCATGTCCAATTTCTGATATGTACTGGAATTTCCTAGAGGAAAACCAAGATCATTTCAGAGGAAATCACAGAATGGCAATGCCTATGCGCACACTCGCAAAGCGCACACAGCAAGCCAGAGATACTGCAAAAGAAGTCACACACTATGTACGGCAACAGATGACTAAAGGCGAGGTCCTAGATCCGAGTATCCTCGAATCCATCAAATCTTGAACAGGAAACTTCCAGACTTGAATCACCAATCTGGGAAAGCGGTTATTTGAAAAGCCGAATCTGTTTTTGTCTTAGCATGAAGAGAGCCAACTCAGTGCTGTTTTCCCTGCTGATAATTGTTTCATCCCTTGCTGGATGTATCGGTGGAGAAGAAGTTGATACTTCAGAATATGAAGACCAAATCGCAGAACTTGAAGAAATGCTAGAGGCGCAAAACCAAACTATTGCACAAAGAGAAGCCACTATTGATGGCTTGGAAGATGGATTATCGGATGCTACTCAGATGATTCAAAATCATGCAGAAGGAATTGCAATTCTTGAAGCATACAGAGATTCGCTTCTGGTTAAATTGGAAAACTCGAACAACACATCCTCTGAACTCATCGTCCAACTTGAAATTGCGAATGCAAGCATCGCTTCCATGCAATCTCAAATTGACTCTCTTGAAAGCCTGAGAGATAGCCTTTCAACCATGCTCAACTCTTCTGATTCGACTATTGATGAACTAGAAGGTTTGCTTAACACTGCTAACGCTTCAATTCTCCAATGGCAACAAACTGCTGAAGACAATCGTGTCAACCTGAGTGGTGCCGATCTGAGTGGTGCCGATCTGAGTGGTGCCGACTTGACTAATGCCGACTTGACTAATGCCGACCTGACTAACGCCGACCTGACTAATGCCGACCTGGTTGGTGCCAACCTGAGTGGTGCCGATCTGACTAGTGCCGACCTGGTTGGTGCCAACCTGAGTGGTGCCGATCTGACTAGTGCCGACCTGATTTATGCCGACCTGAATAATGCCTACTTGACCAATACCAACCTAACTAATGCCTACTTGACTAATGCCAACCTGAGAAGTGCCGACTTGGTTGGTGCCAACCTGAGAAGTGCCGACCTGTATTATGCCGACCTAGCTAATGCCGACCTGAGTAATGCCGATCTGCGTAGTGTCTGGCTGACTAATGCCTACCTGAGTGATGCCAACCTGACTAATGCCAACCTGAGTGGTGCCATCCTAAGTGGTGCCGACCTGCGTGGTGCCATCCTAAATGGTGCCGATTTGAGTGATGCCAGCCTGAGATATGCTGAACTGAGTGGTGCCGACTTATCCCGTATTGTTTGGAGCAACACGATATGTCCAGATGTAACAAACTCAGATGATAACGGAAACACTTGTGAAAACAATCTCTGAGATTGCTCAAGATTGGCAGGATGGACAGAAGTCTAGTCTACGCCCTGCTGGCCTTGTATGGACGATTAAATCTCCACAGTCGTGACATTCTTTGTCGTTACGGGTGAATACCCAGTGCCTCGATTGACCTCTTGTGAATCCAACATCTCTCAGGTTTTCATACAATTCTAAATTGATTGTAATGCCTGGATTGTGAAAAGATTGCCTCGACAAAAATAGTGCTTGCTCAGCTAACTTTTCCTTTTCCTCATCTGACAATGAGCCAACCGTTCTATCTGGATGCAAGCCTGAGGTAAACAGGACCTCACTGCGTAGATAGTTTCCAATACCAGCAAAGAATCCTTGGTCCAGTAGTAGGGTTTTGAGTCTCCTTCTTTGGTAGGTTTTCTGATTCATGTGGTCGACTAAATCCTGAATAGTAGTCTCCTCAATTACAACATCTGGACCTAATTTTGCAAGGTAAGGATGACCCGATAATTCCCATGGCTCCATCAGCAAAATATCGGTTGCAGACCAAAGTCTGCAAGTGTGCTTGTCAGTGGTTAGTGCAACCCTTAGTGAGCGGTTCCACTTCTTGGCCTCAGTCGTTCTGAGATTGACTGTCCAGCGACCGTACAATTGATTGTGGCTATACATTACAAATGTGTCAAAATGAATCAACAGAGCCTTGCCTCTAGCCTCGACTTTATTGACGGTCTTGCCTAGGAAATCGTGTTCTCTACCACTGAATTGAGGCAGTGTAATTTCGATGTCTTCGATGACCTTTCCTTCCAGCGCTTTACGGATTTTATCCGCTGCACGATGGATTTCAGGTCCTTCTGGCATGCTTGAAAATCAATGGTTTTCATTAATAATGTCTGTATTATTCTGTCAGGATGCGATGAGCATAGACGGGGTCAAACTCAAAATGCCCAAGGCGGTGGCCCAATCATGCGAGATGCCGGCAAGGTCGTAATGATGGCCTTATTGATGGCCAGTGTATCTCTTGCAGGTTGTTTTGGAGAAGAAGCAAAAGAGGAAGTTGAAATCCCAGTTGTCGAGGAAGTATTCGGCGCATACAGTGTTGTTGCACCTATCGATACGGGGATCAACGTTTATCATGACAGATTCCGATTGAATGAGACATACCCAGACTGGCTACTGGAAGGCCTTGGTGTGACCATGACCTGTGATTTGACGCAGAATGGAACATGGCAGGAGCGCTATGATGCAGACAAGGAATCCTGCTGGGATGTAATAACGTCCACCGATATTGTCTACTTCCCGGGAACAAGAATCATCGGAACTACTCCAGATGATGCTACAGACATTCCAATTCTTGACGACCCATCAGATGGTCACGGCACTGCAGTAACCGGATCTGTATTGGATGCTAACCCAGATGCAGTTATTTTCTTCGTTGAGGGATTCTCAGATGCAGCCGTACTAGCAGCGGCAAATCAGCCACTTGTGGACATTATCACAACTTCATTTGGACCGATTGGTAGCGTCCCAGTACCCGGAATTGAAGATGCAACAAAGGTTGCAGTTGTCGATTACAACAAGATTCACACAGGAGCTTCAGACAATACTCCTTCACCTGCAGTTCAAGATTCAACAGCAGGCCCACCTTGGTCGATTGGAATCTCAGGATATGCTGAGGAAGACGATGACCAAAAGGAAACCATGAGCGGCTCTTACCCTGACATCGCTGCAGACTGGACCCAACTTTTGCCAAACCACGATGACACTGATGGATACCACGTAACTTCGGGAACTTCATTTGCAACTCCTCGCACAGCTGGAATTCTCAGCCTCGTAATCACCATGCTAAGAGAGGATGCAGGAGACCTGCTTTCAGGAGCATCCGATGATTATGCAAGAAATGGTTCTCTTGTAATCGGCGGTAATTTTTCGATTGACAACGCAGAGATTAGACACGCATTGAATCAATCTGCGTGGTATCCAAGTTTCACAACATGGGACCCAACCTCTGGAACGACTCCAATGTCTCCGATTGCACCTTGTACCCAAGTCGGTTGGGGTGTTGTCAACATGTCCAATGTAATGCCAATCTACAACCACCTGGCGGGTAACGAGCAAATCCCAAGCCGCCCTGCAGATGTGGAAGCGTGCATGAATGCAAACCAGCAAATTCGTGAAGCATACTGGTCTTGAATCAGTTCAAGTGTGGCCTGAATCCATGTTCAGGGTTGATTGATTCCAGTGTTTTCATGCTAGGTGAATTGGTAGGGCCTGCTTCGATTACGGGTGCTCTAATCGTATCGATGTGTTCGTTCATTACCCTGCTGTAATCGATTGCAATTTGTTCAGATTCCAAAATTCCATTATTCCTGTGTAGCCTAGAATATGCAATTCTCTGTCCTGTGCTAATCGATTTTGAGAATACGGCTTGGCCATCAAGTTTGATGTTTTCATGCAGCCAAGTAGTGCCGCTTTCTAGCATACCGTTCCAAAGGGAGTCCACAACATCGGTTTGGTCTTGAACGAGAACCGACATCTCTCCTTGTAGGAACGGGAGATTAGATTCAGCGTTGTAACCGAAGTCAACAGTTAGCAGACTCTTATTGTTGCCAATTGAATGAAATTGTTTTACGTTTAGTGGTTTACCGTCGATAATTATGTCACTCAATCTGAAGTTAGCAGGGTCTGGTAGAACACCATTATTGAGAATGTCAGCCATGATTTCATGGTCTTGATGGGCGTTCAGTGGAGTTGTTTTATTGATGACCAGCCTCTCTCTTGCCTCATGTTCTAGAGCGGTTTTACAAGCTAAGACAACGGTTTGGTAGATCTCAGAGTAGGAAAGGTGCCTCTCTACTCTCCATCTTCGGCCATAGACGATTTCTTCTGGTCTTTCTGGATTGTAATTATCTGGTCCAACAATCCCGATGACGATGCATGGAGTATCTCCCCCATCCTCAACGAATAATAGGAATGGAAGTGGTAGTTCAATCCTAGAACAGAAGTTTTGGATGTCCATTCCGTTGAGATTGAAAGAGCGGAATTGTGCAGGAGTTTTCTCGACTCCTTCTGTGATTTTCACAACGGGTGCATCACGCATGGATGCATCACCAAGAGGTAGTTTAGCGAGTTCATTTCTCGCTACCACCCGAGGCGAAAGTCTGTCACCGTGGTTGGATATCACGAGTAGCGTGTGTCTTCGTATCTATCTTAAGCGTTAGTTTATTGTAAGAATTTCAAAAAACAAAATTCCCCGATGAGTTTCAGGTTTTCAAGAGAACCATTTATGCCTTCCAAAATGGTTTCTTGGAACGGATTTACCCTCGATAGAATAGTAATGAAATCCTCCGACAACTGATTTGAGATAAGACCGCAGTCTCGGTTTTACCCACAAAATATGTGGCAGATATGCAAGCGGTTTGGGAAGTTTTGCGAGTATGAAAGGATATACAGTGATGGTCAAACTAGACTCACTCTCTGACAATTCCTCTAAGTCCCAAACCACGTATGATTGAGCACCATTTTCTTCTCCAATGAGTAAAGTGTAACCTTTGTTTGGAGACCATGTTTGGAAATTTCGAATGTAAGTTCTACCATTGAGATATTCTAATCGGTCTTTGTGTTCATCGTTCCATGATATGACATCATTTGATTTGCAAAATGGGTGCGAAGAGTTCAGATTACCCGGGCTGCTAATCAAGTCCCATAATTGTTCAATGCTCAAATTAAATTCCTTTGAATATGAAACAGGAAGACGTGCCGTGTAAGTTTCAGTCACATTCTCACTCTCTTAGTTTCAGTATTTGCGGCGGTATGCGATATTCATAGGATGAAGTATCATCAAATAACCTGAGCGACTCAAGATTTTCATCAAATTCAACATACTCAAACCTGTTTTGTATGTCATGTAACGGCATGTTTGCAATAATTATCCCTTGTTTAGAGACAGAAATTCCAGTTGCGACAAATGGTTTTACTGAGCTAAAAGTGATCATCTCAACACCTGTTTCAATTTTACCCAATCCAGCAAACATTTCTGAAAAAATCGAGCAGATTTCATCCCAAGATTCGATTGACAGTGTTTGCTTCATAATTGGTCCCACCTAAACTTCCATTGCCAATTTCCATGGGCTACCCCTGGTGTATTCATTCGTGCTTCTGAACCTAATTCCATGATGTCTTGAATTGGAATTATTGCCATTCCAGCAGGGCTTTCCCTGGCCAATCTGATCATCGTTTGGCAAATTGTTTCATCTTCTTTCATGTATGGCTTTAGCCGCTTCCTCTGCTTTTCTTCCCACCATCCCTTGGTGGTATTATTGTCGTGAGTTCCAGTGTAAACAACTCGGTCTGCAGTGATGTTTTCTGGTTTGTGAGGGTTGTCCTTGTTATCATCATCAAAGGCAAATTGCAGGACGCTCATTCCCTCCAATTTGTGTCTCTGTCGCAACTCAGTCACTTCTTTTGGAATTATTCCTAAGTCCTCTGCAATGATACATTCATGACTTCCACAAACTTCGATAAGAGCCTCGATTAACTCATCTTTTGGTCCTTCTAGCCACTTACCTTTGCGAGCGGTTTTGTGTTTCACGGGAATTGCCCAAGCTGAATGAATACCTCTGAAGTGGTCTATTCTGACAATGTCGAATAAACGCATCATTCGTGCCATGCGCTCTTTCCACCAGCGCCAATTTTCCTTTCTATGTGCGCTCCAATCATAGAGGACAGTTCCCCACCTCTGCCCCTTTTTGCTAAAGTAATCTGGAGGGACTCCTGCAACAACTTGTGGCATTCCTTTTTTATCAAGCAAGAATAACTCTCGATGGGCCCAAACATCAGCTGAATCATGACCTACGAAAATCGGCAGGTCTCCGATTATTCTAACTCCTTTCGCCTTTGCATGCTCTCTGATTTCATTCCAACGCCCCATGAATCGTGATTGAGCGGTGTCATCAACTTCTATCTCTGCAAGGGAATTGGGGTCTCTGTCACGGTATTCTACGGGCCATTTCCACCAAGGTTTGCCATCAAATTTAGATTTTAGATGTTCAAACAACAGCCAGTCTCTTAGCCAATAAGCCTCACCAGACATGTCTACTTTGTTTGCTTGACCAAGTGAATCCCATGCAGCAAAAGCCGATGGCGAGGCATATGGCGAGCCGTGTGCATCTGGTGGTGTTATTGGCAAAATTTGCCAGACTGATGCGCCATATTCATTGACGAAATCGATGAACTTCTCTCCATCGTCTAACCCATTAGGAAGACTGGTTACATGGCACAAAACCCCGGTATACTGTGCCATGATTTTATGTGTGGTGACGAAAACCTTTGAGTTTACTCCCTGTACGGGGTTCATGCGTCGAGCAGCGATGCTGATGGCTTTGGTTTTCGTAGTACTTCCATTCTCATCTATGGCAGCCACTGTAGATGGTTCTCTAATGGAATGGGGTAATGATACAAACATGGGTACAGATTCTAACGGAATCAGTATGCATGTCAATTGGGATTCAACCAATCTCTACCTCGCATGGGATGGTACAGACCTCAGTTCAGAGACTGAAGGTGCAGACATTTTCTTCTATCTCAACACAAGCGAGGATGGTTCTGTTACAGCTAAGTCTTGGAATGGAATCAAGACTCTACCATTTGCTGCGGATTACGGTGTAGTTGTCGAAGATTCATCATATGCAAGAGTGGTCAGATTTAGCGCAGGTACATGGAATGACATTTCTACGCCTGAAATGCATGCAGGATGGAGCGATAACAAGGTTACAGAGATCTCAATCCCTCTATCGGACATCGGTAATCCAGAGCACATGGACCTGATCGCTTGGGGGCAATGGCAAGATGCAGGAAATGTTTGGGCAGCATTCCCAATGAACAATTCATTCTCACAGTTTAGCCACTTTTACAGTGCTAGCGATCTAACAAATCAAACCCCAACAGATATTGTGATTGAGGAAAGAGCAACACCTGAGAAAGTCGATGATGCACTAAACCTTGCAATCATCTTCCACCAACATCAACCATACTACAAGAACAAGTTAACCGGCATGTACGAAATGCCTTGGGTGCGTGTGCACGCAATGACAGAATACGTCGATTCTCCTGGCATTCTAGAGAGATATCCGGGAACTAAAATCACCTACAACCTAGTTCCTTCATTCATGGAGCAATTGCTTGATTACCATCGAGAAGAAACCCTCGATGTCCACACTGATATCGCCAAGCGCCCATGGCCTGAGGGCGATTATCCAAACGCAACAGAAAGAGAACTTCACGTCATGCAGTTCCAATCTTTCTGGAATAGCGGTTGGATTTACAACGTGAGTGCAGATAGCCCGAATGCTTGGGTTCAACCATCATCTGAGATGTATTCGTATCTTCACGATAAGACGCTGCACAACCTAAAACCTGCAACGATTATGGACGATGATTTACTTCCACCACAGGAGTTCCTAGATTTACAGGTTTTGTGGTATCTATACCAATTTTCACCTGACTACGTCCTAGGCAAATACGATGCTACACACCGTGACGATGGCTTGATTTCATTATTCCAGCAAAACGGAAATTACACTCATGCCGACCTAATGTACGTCCTCGATGCTCAGCATGAGCACATGGGCAATGTTCTGCCAATGTACAGTGACCTTGCAGCTACGGGCCAAGTTGAATTGACAACAACACCATACTACCATCCAATTTTGCCACTACTAATGATGCCAGGATGGCAAATGGAAGATGGAATCAGAGTTACAAAGCAGCCGTGGCCAGATGATGTCCAAAATCATCTAACAACAGGAATGGATCTCTTTGAGCAGGAGATGGGATTCCGCCCAGTTGGAATGTGGCCGTCTGAAGAAGCGGTTAGTCCAGCAATGGTTCAGCCGGTTACCGATGTAGGAATCGAATGGATGGTTACCGATGAAGAGATACTGATGAAGTCTACAGACATGAATGGAAACAACGTAGACATCAGCAATGCTGCAAACCTCGCCATGCCTTGGATCGCAACCGGAGAAGATGGCGGTGAGGTTGCAGTTGTATTCCGTGACCGTGTCATTTCAGACCGTGTTGCATGGAACTATGGTTCCATGACTCCTGAAGACGCAGTGAATGATTTCGTATCCTATGTTGACGACGTACGCCAGCAACTTCTCGATGCAGGAGAAGACCCGTCCGAGCATCTTCTGACAGTGTCCATGGACGGAGAGAACTGGATGTTCATGTCCGAATTCCAGCACAATGACAACGGTAGACCGTTCGTTGACGAGTGGTTTTCACGCCTAGAAAGCCACCCTACAATCGTAACCACCACTCCTGGTGAATTCCTAGAAACAGAAAGAGACCTTCCAAAGATTGACACAATCGGAACCGGTTCTTGGGTCGACGGAACCCTGTCTACATGGGCTGGTGAAGCAGAAGAAAGCCTTGGATGGCAGCGACTAGTTGAGGCAAGAAAAGCTCTAGTTGCATTCGAAGAAGAAAATCCAAATCACCCTGGCCTAGATGCTGCATGGGAAAGCCTGTACATCGCAGAAGGAAGCGATTGGTTCTGGTGGTATGGACTGGACCAAGACAGTGGCTACGACGAGAATTGGGATGTTCTATTCAAGGTACATCTCTCCAATATCTATCGTGCTATTGAACTAGAATTGCCACCGTACCTACAGGACCTTTGGACCAATCCAAGCAGTCCCGATGAGCCATATGGAGGCACAATCGAACCGATGATCGATGGAAAAGCACTGCCCGGTGAATGGGATGGAGCGGCACGATACGATGCGGATTCAGTAACAGGTACCGGGCTTGACATCGAATCTTTCCACCTTGGTTATGATTCAAACAATGTCTACGTCAGAGTTGATGTTGCTGATGATGAATCGGTAAGTGACAAAGCTGTCGAGATTTACTTTATGCAACCCAATGCAGTAAACTTCAACGAAGCAGAAACCAACTTCAGAACTGCGATTGGAGGAGAAATCCTAGGATTCCCTGCAAAGAACCTAATCAGATTTGACTTTGATGAATTAAGAGATGATGGGCGCTCTAAGTGGACTGCATTGTCCGCAAAAGGCGTAATCGGTTCCTCTGAGGTTTGGGCAAGTCCAGTGAATTCAAACCTCGGTGGATGTGCATTTGATGACGTATACGAATTCCAAATTCCATGGTCTGAGGTCGGATTAGCACCGCGCTATTCTACAAGAATCAAGGTCGTAGTGGCCGACTTATCTTCTGAATCCGACCTTGAGGTTGCACCACCAGCCCCTGCTGAAATGGTACTTCCTGAACTTGAGGAGTGGGTCACCCTGCTCGAAATGAACGATGCTTCGGGAGACGGTAACGGAGATGGCACAATCACGCTACCAACCGCTAGTGATTTCGGTGGAGGGATGGATTTATTCGATATCCGTGGAGTGAAAATTGAGCAATCAGATTGGAATGCTAGATTCACATTTGAGATGGGTGAGATAACCAATTATTGGTCGCTGTCCAACGGTTTCTCGCACCAAATTATCCAGATATACGTCGATAAGGGCGAGTCTGAAACGGGTAGAACTGACATGCTTCCGGGAGCCAATGCAGAGATTCACCCTGACTGGGCATGGGAGGTTGTAATCAGCGGAACCGGTGAGCCAGGTGCGGTTTACTCCGTTCAATCAGAAACAGGTGCTACCTCTTCTAGAGGAGTCGAAGTTGAAGGCGACAAAGATGCTAACTCAATTGTATTCACGGTATCAAAGGACGTGATCGGTACAGATGTAGCATCCTATCGCTACGTAGTTGTATCTGGTTCACAGGATGGATTTGGGACAGGAAAGTGGAGAGATGTCGATGAGACCTCTAAGACTTGGACTCTTGGAGGCGGAAGTGATGCTTCTACAGACGATGGAATTGAGTATGACCCTAACGTGCTTGATATCGTTAGAACCGATGACCAGCAAGAAACAATCTTGGCTGGCTATGACGTATCAGCAGGAGAATATGCACAACTTACTGGATTTGAAATGCCGGAGATTTCTCAGCAGATTTACGGTGCAAACATGGTTACAGCAACCGATTCTTCAGCGATTATTTCGTGGTCGACAACCAAAGAATCCACCTCTGACATATCCTGTTCAGCAGATGCTGGGGAAGCGATCACTGAGTCCTCTGATACACTGACGATCTCTCACCAGTTGGAAGTAACTGGCCTAACTGCAGCTACAAATTACACCTGTGTCATGACCGCTTCAGGTGACATAACTGACGAAATCATGGTCATGACATCTGCAGATGTTGACACCACTGCTCCTCAAATCCTCAATATCAGAACTACAACTGATGATACTGGATTGACAGTTGTATCATGGTTTACTGATGAGGATACATTTGGAGAAATAAGCTTAGGCAACTCAGATGATCAAACAGATTTCGGTAAGAATCACCAGGTCTCATATGCTCTCTGTGTAGGTGACCATGAAGGTGAAATTATCGCAACTGACCCATCAGGAAATACTGCGACGCAAAGCGTGTCTTTCACCACTGAAGGCGATGGTAAGAAATGTTCAGACAGTGGTAGTAGCGGTAAGGTGTCAACCGATGACGAAACCTCAATGCTGTCTTCAACTAATGTTCAAATCGTTGCTTTAGTGGTCGTTCTTCTCGTGTTCCTTGCGCTGATTAGAACCCGTAGAGATGACTTCGAGTGATCTACAACCTCTGGTTGTCGTACCGCAATCGAATTCCGATAACGAATCCAATTGTGTTCACTACTAGGTCCGAGATTTTGTTGTCCCAAGTTTCCTTGACGAATTCATATGGCAGGTATAGCTCTAGAATTTCCCAACCAATTGATAGAGCGAAGAAAATCCACCAATTTCTGAATAGAAATCGCCCAACAAATGTCCATTGAACAAAGTGACCTAGCGACCAGATGTTCAGTAGCACCAACCTTGTTCACCACCTATGCCTCTTTGACGATTTGATAAGAAATTATTCTTGTATGGTGAAATGGATAGTCTCTCTCGGACCTTGTAGTTTGAACGCTACACTCTGAATCCAAACTACTGTTCCAGAGAGACTATCCACTAAGTAGAGTTGAGAAATGGATAGTCTCTCTCGGATTCGAACCGAGGTCGGCGGGACCAGAACCCACCATGATGGACCACTACACTAAGAGACTGGCAAGTACCGCCAAAGACCTCTCATTCTTCAATTAAGCGGTCTAGTATTCAACCACGTAGAGCGGCTACAACTTCTGCTAACTGCTCACGAGATGGTCGCAGTATGTCTTCGCCCATCTCGGTGATTGGTGTATCGTGCAGGTTCAGGTCAGCATCCAGAGATGGCTTTTCGCCATCGAAGTACAGCAGACCCATGACGTGCTTTCTTTCAGCATCAGCCCTGTGAAGCGCACCCAATGCGGCAACAGCATCGGAGATGTCGTGGTCTTCAGAGATGGTCTCCAGTCTCATGGTTGAGCCATC
>DAYA01000065.1:33242-33714 GCA_002506705.1 Euryarchaeota archaeon UBA550 | reverse complement strand
TGAATGTCTACGAGTTTGAGTCAAAACACCTTGGCTAGCATCTACTAGGATAATGGCGACATCTGCAGTAGATGCTCCAGTTGCCATATTGCGAGTGTATTCTTCATGGCCAGGAGTATCGGCAACGATGTACTTTCTTTTGTCGGTAGAAAAGAATCTGTAGGCAACATCGATTGTAATCCCCTGTTCCCTTTCAGCAGCTAATCCATCCACCAATAATGCAAAGTCGATTTCTCCTTCTTGTGTTCCAACCTTCTTTGAATCCGCTTCCAAGGCAGCAAGGTGGTCATCGAATAGCATGTGTGATTCATACAACATTCTTCCAATCAATGTTGACTTACCATCGTCTACCGAGCCACAAGTAATGAAGCGTAGCAATTCCTTCTGCTCGTGAGCAGCGAGATAGGACTCGATATCCTCTGAGATTAGGTCACTGACGTGCACCATCAGAAATACCCCTCTTGCTTTTTCT